>JAYVQD010000516.1:0-46841 GCA_043777275.1 Nitrosomonadales bacterium | reverse complement strand
CGAGGCGCAGCTCGCGAAGCTCCAGCAAATGCCACACCTTGTCCGCTCATTCTTCAAAGCTCCTTCTGTCGCCTATGTTAGCGACTGCTGAGTAAAGTCGAAGACTATGGCGGTCGCGGTTTTAGTTGTCGGGACCTGGAGGGGCATTTGTGGAACTTCGGCACCTACGATCCATGGACGCCCAACTCAAACGATATTGCTCCGCCACTCAAGGAATGCCTGGCATGATCGATCACATCGGGTTGTCCGCCGCCGACTATCGACGGACAAAAACCTTTTACGAACAGGCGCTCGCGCCATTGGGATATGTCGTGAGGATGGAGATACCCGGCTCAGGAGGCGACATGGCAGCTTGCGGCTTCAGCGCCGGTGCCAATGGCAATCCTGACTTTTGGATTGCCGGTGAAGGCAAAACGGGGCCTGCATTGCATGTGGCCTTCGAGGCGCGCGAGCGGAGCGCGGTGGATGCGTTTCATGCTGCCGCGCTCGCCGCCGGAGGCCGCGACAACGGCGCGCCTGGCATCCGCGCGAAATACCATCCGAACTATTACGCGGCCTTCGTGCTTGATCCGGATGGCCACAATATCGAGGCCGTGTGCCACAGCCCGGGCGCAGCGACCGATCAAAAATCGTTCTGATAGGAGACCAATAAGATGGCGATCCAACGTCGTAAAGGAAGCTGCCATTGCGGCACCGTCACCTTCGAAGCGGATATCGATTTCGACCAGACGCTTACCTGCAACTGTTCCAGGTGCCAGCGCCTGGGCGTGGTACTCGCCTTCGCTCCGCCAAGCGGCTTCAAGCTTCTTTCCGGCGAGGCGAACTTGACGGATTACACATTCAACAAGCGGGTCGTCCGCCACAAATTCTGCAAGGTCTGCGGCATCGAGCCGTTCGCGTTCGGAACCAAGCCCGATGGCACTCAGACTGTGGCGGTCAACGTCAACTGCATTGAGGGCGTCGACCCGCGTGCGTTGCCGTCGAAGCACTTCGATGGTCGCTCGCTGTGACGGAGGTAGATCATTATGAACAGCGTGGTTCGCGTCATCCTCACTGTGGCGACCGTAGCGTTCGGGCTGGCCACTCTGATCCACGCCGGCGTGTTGATCAGTGGATACGAGCATCACAAAGCCGCTACCGCCGAAAGTATCATCGCACCGGTGTTGGCCCTGGGATTCATCGCGACCTTATTATGGCCGGCATCGATCCGTAACATCGCGCTTTGTGTCGAAGGTTTCGCGCTGCTCGGCACGTCGGTCGGCGTTTTCATGATCGTGATCGGGATCGACCGAACCGTGTTCGACATCGTATTGCACGCGCTGCTTATTGCAGGACTGGTGGCGGGCCTTATCGTGGCATGGCGCTCACGTGGCGCCGCCGCTTAATCGTGCCTGCGAAAAGCCCCCGTCATGAAACCACGCATACAGGGCCGCAGTGCTGCCGGCCCGATGCCGGCAAATCACACGAATCCCAAATTCCAGGTGGACGGTGAATTCACAATCCAAGTGCACCACGCTTGGCGGCTGAAAAGACTTCATGTAGCGTCTGATAGTTGAGGCACTTTCGAGGTCTATGATTCAGCTTATTGACGACCTGCGCAAGTGATTCATCGGTGATGTGGGTGAAGTCAGCACCTTTTGGGAAGTATCTGCGCAATAGACCATTCGTGTTCTCGTTGACGCCGCGCTGCCAAGCCGCATACGGGTCGGCGAAATAGACTTTCAAGCCGGTATCGCGCTCAATCTGCTTAAAGCGTGCGAATTCTTTCCCATTGTCCAGCGTCAAGGTCTTGCGCATGGCTTTTGGGATGCGCTGGTAAGCGCCAGTCACGGATTTTGCAGTCACTGCGGCGGACTTGTCTGTAAGTTTTGCGGCAATCAGGTAGCGGCTCTTGCGTTCCACGTGCGTGGCGATGTGACCGCTACCTTTGTGTCCTTCGACCGTGTCGCCTTCCCAATCGCCGTAACGCTCGCGGGTGGCAACACAGTCAGGCCGCTCATGAATGCTCACGCGCCCAGCCAGTAAACCGCGCCCCGGCCCCAGTAAAAATGGGGCCAGAGTTAATTAACGTAATTCCCAATAAAACAACTAGATACAACGCCACTATTTTTCCCGCCACCCACGCCGCCGAACAACACAGAAGCGCCGCGCAGGGGCCGGATCGGCCCTGCGATATACTGCGCGCATGATCGCCGCCATTAAAAAATTCCAATGAGACGCCATGCGCTCGCGTAAAACATGCTCGAAGCGATGCTCGAAGTAAAGGGACTTACCTGCACCCGAGGCGACCGCACGCTGTTTCGCCATGTGTCGTTCAAGCTCGAAGCCGGCGGGTTGTTGCATGTTGCCGGCGCGAACGGCAGCGGCAAGACCAGTTTGTTGCGCATCCTGTGCGGCCTGGGCGCCGTGGACGCGGGCGAGGTGCGCTGGCGCGGCGAGACGATACGCGCGCTGCGCGAGGGGTACTGGCGCGAAGTCGTTTACATGGGGCACGCCAACGCGCTCAAGGATGATCTGTCGGCGACAGAGAATCTGCTGGTGGCCTGCACGCTGGCGGGGCGGCCCGCGACCGACGACCGTGTGCGCGACGCATTAAACGCGTTCGGTCTCGCGGCGTGCCTGCATTTGCCGGTGCGCGCGTTATCGCAAGGACAGAAACGCCGTTCCGCGCTGGCGCGTTTGACGCTGTCAACGAGCGCATCATTGTGGATACTCGATGAGCCGTTTTCCGCGTTGGATGTCGATGCGGTGAATCATCTTGAACAATCGATCCTCGCGTACATCGATGGCGGCGGCAGTGCGATTTTTACCACCCATCAGGATGTCGGCATCGGTGCGCGCATTACGCAGTGTGTTGACCTGAATGACGTGGCGGAAACAGCATGTTGATAGTCATGCGCGCCGTGATCGCGCGCGATCTCACCCTCGCATGGCGGCGTCGCACGGATGTCTTCACGTCGATGATATTTTTTGTCATCGTCGCCAGCCTGTTTCCGCTGGGCATCGGGCCGGAAGCGAAACTGTTGCTCGCCATCGGGCCGGGGGTGGTGTGGGTGGCGGCGTTGCTGGCGTCGATGCTGGCGTTGTCGCGCCTCTTTGCCAGTGATTACGCCGACGGCACGCTGGAGCAGATGTTGCTCGCGGCCACGCCGTTGTCGGTGATTGTGATTGCCAAGGTGATCGCGCACTGGATCGCGGCGAATCTGCCGCTGGTGTTGATTGCGCCGCTGCTGGGCTTGCAGTTCGGCTTGCCCGCCGATGCGCTGGCGGTGCTGGCGCTCGCACTCGCGCTGGGCACGCCGAGCTTGAGTTTGATCGGCGCGATCGGCGCTGCGCTCACACTGGGTTTGCGCGGCGGCGGTGTGTTGCTGGCGTTGCTGGTGCTGCCGCTGTACGCGCCGGTGCTGATACTCGGCTCGCTCGCGGTCGACGCCACGGCGGCAGGCCTCACCGCGCAGCCGTACTTGCTGCTGCTGGCGGCGCTGTCACTGGCGGCGCTATCGCTGGCGCCTTGGGCGATTGCGGCGGCACTTCGGATTTCTTATGAATAAACAAATACTTACGATATAATCGCGGCGCGCTTTTGCAGTGACGGAATTGTATTAAACTGTGCGCCCTGAACTGCTGTAACGAACCGCTGTAGCGAACCTTAGTCACCAACCACACTCCAACATCGCGCCATGTCCAGCGCCACACCGCAAACCACCTCTCACGGCATCAACTGGTTCAAGTACGCCTCGCCACAGACATTTTTTCCGCTGGCGAGTGCGCTGGCACCGTGGTTTGCCGCGATTGCCGCGGTGCTGTGCGTAGCGGGTTTGTATATCGGATTTTTTGTCGCGCCCCCCGACGCGCAGCAGGGTGAGTCGTACCGCATTATTTTCATCCACGTGCCGGCGGCGTGGATGTCGATGCTGATCTATCTGGCGATGGCATTTTGGGCCGGCATCGGCCTCGCGTTCAACACGCGACTGTCGGGCATGATGGCGACGGCACTCGCGCCCACCGGCGCGATGTTTACCTTTGTGGCGTTGTGGACGGGCGCGCTGTGGGGCAAGCCGACGTGGGGCACGTGGTGGGTGTGGGATGCGCGGCTCACCTCCGAGTTGCTGCTGCTGTTTTTGTATTTCGGTTTCATGGCGCTGCAAGCGGCGATCGATGATCCACGCCGCGCGGACAAAGCGGGCGCGGTGCTGGCGCTGGTGGGGGTGATAAACATTCCCATCATTTATTTTTCAGTGAAATGGTGGAACACGCTGCATCAGGGCGCATCGGTCAGCCTGAGCAGCGCGCCCACCATGGCAAAGACCATGTTCGCCGGCATGATGGTGATGGTGTTCGCGTGCTGGGCGTATGCGATTGCGGCGGCGCTGTGGCGCGTGCGCTGCATTATTCTTGAACGGGAGCGGCGCAGTGATTGGGTTACTGATTATATTGGGAGCCAACGATGAACTGGGGTAGCGCGAGCGAGTTTTTCGCGATGGGCGGCAAGGGGCTGTACGTGTGGGGTTCCTATGTGGTGACATTTCTTTGCATCGCCATTGAGCTGGCGGCCTTGGCGATGCGCCGCCGTGCCATGCAAAAAGTCGGGAGTACAAAATCATGAAGCCGCGTCATCGTCGTATCGCCTTGATCGTCGCGGGTGTCGCCGGTTTGGCACTTGCCGCCACGCTGGTGTTGCAGGCGTTTCAAGACAACCTGGTGTTTTTCTTCACGCCCACGCAGGTGGTGGCGAACGAAGCGCCGCAGGGGCGCGCGTTTCGCGTCGGCGGCATGGTTGAAAAAGGCAGCGTCAAGCGCCAGCCCGATGGGGTGACCGTGCATTTTGTCGTCACGGACACCGCCAAGAGCATTCCGGTGGCGTTCAAGGGCGTGTTGCCGGATCTGTTTCGTGAAGGCAAGGGCGTGGTGACGCAGGGGCGGCTCGAAAACGGCCTGTTCGTGGCCAGCGACGTGCTTGCCAAGCACGACGAAAATTATATGCCGCCCGAAGCTGCCGAAGCACTGAAAAAAGCGCAGGCCACCAATCAGAAAGCGGTGGGTACCGTGGTGAATTCACCCTCTAAAACAGGCAAGTAGCACCAAGCGCATGTTTGCGTCGGTTCGCGTGCTCCTCCTCACCCTAACCCTCTCCCCGCAAGCGGGGCGAGGGGACTTTATTTACTAGGCGACGCTCCCATATGATTCCAGAACTCGGTCAATTCGCCTTGGTGTTGGCACTTATTCTCGCGGTGGCGCAAGGCACGCTGCCGCTGGCGGGGGCGGCGCGCGGCACGCAGTCGTGGATGAATCTCGCGCGGCCTGCGGCGCAGGGGCAGTTGGTGTTTGTTGCCATCGCGTTTGGCTGCCTCACCTATTCGTTTGTAATCAACGATTTTTCCGTGCTCTACGTCGCCTCCAATTCCAACTCGGGCTTGCCGTTGCAGTACCGCATTGCTGCGGTGTGGGGCGGGCATGAAGGCTCGCTGCTGTTGTGGATGCTGATGCTCGCGAGCTGGACCACGGCGGTCAGCGTGTTCAGCAGCCACTTGCCCAACGACATCGTTGCGCGTGTGCTCGGCGTGCTGGGCTTGGTCAGTGTGGGATTCCTCAGCTTCACGCTGTTTACCTCCAACCCGTTTGACCGGCTGCTGCCGGCGGCGATGGACGGGCGCGATCTGAATCCTTTGTTGCAGGATTTCGGCATGATTATTCATCCGCCGATGCTCTACATGGGTTATGTTGGCTTCTCGGTGGCGTATGCGTTTGCGATTGCCGCGCTGTTGTCGGGCCGCTTGGATGCGACGTGGGCGCGCTGGTCGCGGCCATGGACCACGTTGGCGTGGGCGTTTCTCACGTTGGGTATCGCGCTCGGCAGTTGGTGGGCGTATTACGAATTGGGCTGGGGCGGCTGGTGGTTCTGGGATCCGGTGGAGAACGCTTCGTTCATGCCGTGGCTGGTGGGTACCGCGCTGATTCATTCGCTGGCGGTAACTGAAAAACGCGGCGCATTCAAAAGCTGGACCGTGCTGCTGGCGATATTCGCGTTTGCCTTGTCGCTGCTCGGCACCTTCCTCGTGCGCTCCGGTGTGCTGACCAGTGTGCATTCGTTTGCCACCGACCCCAAGCGCGGCGTGTTCATCCTTGCCTTTTTGGTGGTGGTAATCGGCGGCTCGCTGGCGTTGTTTGCGTGGCGCGCGCATCGCGTGGGCCTGGGTGGGCGCTTCGAGGTGGTGTCGCGCGAATCGTTTTTGCTCACCAATAACGTGCTGCTGCTGGTGGCGACGGGTTCGGTTTTGCTCGGCACGCTGTATCCGTTATTCCTCGACGCGCTGGGCATGGGCAAAATTTCCGTCGGCCCGCCTTACTTTGAAACCGTGTTTGCGCCGCTGATGGCGCCTGCGTTATTTTTGATGGGCGTGGGGCCGATGGCGCGCTGGAAACAGGCGAGCTTGCCCGAACTAGCCGTGCGGCTGAAGTGGGCGTTTGCGGTTGCGGTTGTGGGCGGATTGCTGCTGCCGTTCACCATGGGCACATGGACGCCTCTGGCGAGTTTTGGTTTGTTGCTTGCGGTTTGGATTGTGGCCAGCAGCGTGACCACCTTATTATCGCGCTTGAACCAAACGCCCGGCACAGGCATCGCCAAATGGCGCGCGCAATCGCGCAGCTACTACGGCATGCTGCTCGCGCACACAGGCATGGCGGTGTTCGTGGTGGGCGTGACGATGGTGAAAAGTTATGAGGCCGAGAAAGACGTGAAGCTGTCGGTAGGCGAATCCGTTGAACTGGGCGGCTACACGTTTCGCTTCGACGCACTGAATGACGTGAAAGGCCCGAACTACGTGGCCGTGCGCGGCACATTCACCGTCACGCGTGGCGCGTCTGCGGTCAGCATGATGTATCCCGAAAAGCGCATCTACAACGTGCAGAAAAACCCCATGACCGAAGCGGCGATCAACACCGGCTTCACCCGCGACTTGTATGTCTCGCTGGGCGAGGCGGTGGAAGGCAAAGCGTGGGTGGTGCGGGTGCAGGTGAAGCCGTTTGTCGATTGGATCTGGGGCGGGTGTGTGTTGATGGCGCTGGGCGGATTGCTGGCGGTGCTCGACCGACGCTACCGTTTGGCGGCGCGCAGACGCGATGAAATAATTCCGGTGGCGGGTGCTGCCGGTGCAACGGTGGCGGGTCAATCACGATGAAACGCTGGCTATGGCCTCTGGGCCTTTTTATGGTGTTGGTGGTGTTCCTCGGCGTGGGTCTCACGCTGAACCCGCGCGAAGTGCCGTCGCCGCTGATCGGCAAACCCGCGCCCGCGTTTGAATTGCCGCAATTGCACGCGCCAGACAAAATCTTTTCGCAAAAAGACATGGCGGGCAAAGTGTGGCTGCTCAACGTGTGGGCGTCTTGGTGCGCGTCGTGCCGCGATGAGCATCCGCTACTGGTTGATCTCGCCAAGAGCGGCACGGTGCCGATTTACGGGCTTAACTACAAGGACAAACGCACCGACGGCATTGCGTGGCTGCAACGCTTTGGCGATCCGTATGTGCTGTCGGCGTACGACGTGCAGGGCCGCATCGGCATCGACTACGGCGTCTACGGCGTGCCCGAAACCTATGTCATCGATAAACGGGGCGTGATTCGCTATAAACAAATCGGCCCGGTGACGCCCGCAGCATTAAAAGACAAAATTGTGCCGTTGATTGCGAAGCTCAATTCTGGTACGTAATGTGATGATTAAGTATTTGTTTTTAATAATTATTTTTATATTCAGCCCTGTGCCCGCGATGGCAGCCGAAGACGCCGCGCTGGAGCGGCGCGTGCAGCGCGTTTCCGAAGAACTGCGTTGCCTGGTGTGCCAGAACCAGACCATTGCGGACTCCAGTGCCGATCTCGCCGTTGATTTAAAAAATCAGGTGCGCGAAAAATTAAAACAGGGCGTCAGCGAAAAAGACATCATCACCTTCATGACCGAACGCTACGGCGATTTCGTTTTGTATCGTCCGCCGGTGAAAGCGACGACCTGGCTGCTGTGGTTTGGGCCGGGGTTGTTGATGGTGGCGGGGTTGGTCGCGTTGTTTATGCGCCTGCGCCGCCGCACCACGATAGCCGCAGAACCTGCGCTCACCGATGACGAGCGCGCACGCGCGGCGGCATTGCTGCAAACCAATAGCTCGACTATCAAGCCGAATCAACGATGACTTTATTCTGGATACTCGCGGCGCTGCTGATCGCCGCCGCACTGGCGTTTGTGTTGCCGCCGTTGCTCAAGCGCGGCGCTAAAGCAGGCAACGCGGCACCGGCGAACAGCGAATTGAACGTTGCGGTGTATCGTGACCAGCAACGCGAACTCGAAGCCGATCTCAACGCTGGCGTTATTACCGGCGGACAATACGAGCGCGCACGCATCGAGCTGGAGCGGCGTTTGTTGGAAGATGTCGCGGAAGCCAATGCACCCGCAATCACAGTGCGCCCCTCAAGTCCCGTCAATCGAACTCCCGCCGTGCTGATGGGGCTGGTGGTGCCGCTCTTGGCGGTGGGCCTTTACTTCACCGTGGGCAGCCCGCGCGCGCTCGCGCCGGTGGCGATTCCCACCGATACCAGCAAGGGCGTCACCGCCGAGCAAGTCGAAGCAATGGTGGCAAAACTCGCCGAGCGCATGAAGCAAAACCCGGATGACCCGCAGGGCTGGGCCATGCTCGGCAGATCGTATGCGGTGATGAACCGCTTTGACGATGCGGCAGCCGCGTACGGCAAAGCCGTGGCGCGCGTGCCGGACAACCCCAACCTGCTGGCGGATTACGCCGACGCATTGGGCATGGCGCGCGGGCAAAGTCTGCTGGGCGAACCGGAGGCGCTGATACAACGCGCATTGAAAATCGATCCCGATCACGGCAAATCACTGGCGCTGGCGGGCACCGTCGCCTTCGAGAAAAAAGACTATGCCGCCGCGATTCGCTATTGGGAAAAACTCGTCACGCAGATTCCGCCAGACAGTGACATGGCGCGCGGCGTGCAATCGAGCATTGCCGAGGCACGCGGATTGCTAGGTAGTAAAACCGCGCCCGCTACTGACAAAGCCGCAGGTGTGAGCGGCACGGTCACGCTGGCCCCGGCGTTAAAAGCCAAAGCCGCGCCTGACGATACCGTGTTCATTTTCGCGCGCGCCGCCGAAGGCCCGCGCATGCCGCTGGCCATCCTGCGCAAAAAAGTCAGCGACCTGCCCGTCACGTTTACGCTGGACGACAGCGCCGCGATGTCGCCCGCGACACGCTTGTCGGGTACGCCGCAAGTCATCATCGGCGCGCGCATTTCCAAAAGCGGCAACGCCATGCCGCAGCCGGGGGATTTGCAGGGAATGAGCAAACCGGGGAACAATACCGCCAGCGGTATTTCGGTTGTTATTGACTCGGAAGTGCCGTGAACGCGACATCGAGAATTAAAATAAATATCCATTAAAACAAATACTTAGACAAAGGGGTCGGAGATGATTCAGCTCGACGAAACACATGACGCCAACCGCAAAAGCTGGGTTGCCAGCGCGGATGTTCGCGCTCAGGGCCACGGCGATTTTCCGATTCAGAATTTGCCGCTCGGCATTTTCAGTGTGCGGGGAGATACGCCGCGCGGCGGTGCTGCCATCGGCGACGAGGTGTTCGATCTCAAAGCGGCGTGCGAAGCAAAATTGTTCACGGGCGATGCCGAAAAAGCCGCGCGTGCTGCCAGCGCGACAACGCTGAATGACTTGATGGCGCTGGGTGCAGGCCCGCGCGTTGCGTTACGCAAGCAACTGTCGGCGCTGCTCGCCGATGGCACCGCCGAATCCAAACGCGCACAGCCGCTGGCCGCTACGCTGCTGCACAAGGCCGCCGATTGTGCGCTGCACCTGCCCGCGAAGATCGGCGCGTTCACTGATTTCTTTGCCGGCATCACGCACGCCGAAAACGGCGGCAAGCGCCGCGGCGCGAATCCGCCGTTAAGCCCTAACTACAAATACGTGCCGGTGGCGTATCACAGCCGCGCCTCCACCGTGCGCCCGAGCGGCGTGCCGGTGCGCCGCCCCAACGGCCAGCGCGTGGTGGATGGCGAGCAACTGCCGACCTTCGGCCCGTGTCTGAAAATGGATTTTGAACTCGAATTCGGCATCTGGATGGGCAACGGCAATGAGTGGGGCGAGCCGATCCCCACCGGCAAAGCGGCGCAGCACATCTACGGTTACTGCATGTTGAACGACTGGTCGGCGCGCGACATCCAGCGTTGGGAATCGCAGCCGCTGGGGCCATTTTTGTCGAAGAATTTCGGTACCACCATTTCACCGTGGATGATTACGCCTGAAGCGCTGGCGCCGTTTCAAATCGCACAGCCCGCGCGGTCGGATGGTGATCCTCGGTCGTTAGACTATCTTTGGGATGCAAACGATCAGCGCGAAGGCCAATTCGATCTTGAAATCGAAGTGCTGATCCACACCGAAGGCATGCGCAGCAAAGGCATACCGCCGCAGCGCATCGCGGTGAGCAACACCAAACATCTGTATTGGACCGTCGCGCAAATGGTCGCGCACCACACCTGCGGCGGCTGCAGCCTCGAACCCGGTGACCTCTTCGGCTCCGGCACCATCAGCGGCCCCACGCCCGAAAACTACGGCAGCATCGCCGAGTTATCGTTTGATGGTACCCGTGATATCACGTTGAACTCCGGCGAAATCCGCCGCTGGGTGCAGGACGGCGACGATATTTATTTGCGCGCGCATGGGCGGCGCGAGGGATATGCCGCGATCGGGTTTGGGGATTGTTGTGCGCGGATGGTGGCGGGGAAGGGTGTGTAGGAAGCGGTTTGCTACACCTGCCCGCTTGCAGCACCGCGAAACTCGTAGGGTGCGCATCGCGCACCGTTCATCACCGTTTCCGCGTGCGCGATGCGCACCCTACGAATTATTTTCCACTCGCCGCTGCCGGCTTAAGCCCTGCCAACTGCTCGATCACGGTGAACACCACACTGGTGTCTTTTTCGCCCAACCCCGCCGCCAGCGCCATTTGCTGATAGCGCTGCGCCAGGTTGGAAAAGCTCACCGGCACGTGCAGTGTCTTGGCGATGGTGTTGTAGGTTTCGAGATCCTTGTTCATCAGCGCGATTTTAAAGCCCGGCTCGAAATTGCGCGGCTTGATCGCGCGATCCACGCGCGCGAGCGCATTGCTGTTGCCGCTGCTTTGCTTGATGACATCGGTCATGATCTGCAAATCGAGCCCGGCTTTGATCCCCAGCACCAGGCCCTCCATCATCGCGCAGGCGTTGACGTTGGACATCATGTTGTTGATCGCTTTCAAGGTATTCGCCGCACCGACCGCGCCGATGTGATGAATGTTGGGCCCGATGCAGCGCAATATCGCGCGCACGTGTTCCAGCGTCGCCGCATCACCGCCCGCCATGATGGCGAGCGTGGCGGCGCGCGCGCCGGTGACGCCGCCGCTGACCGGCGCTTCCAGAAAGCGCACGCCCCGTGTTTTGGCGGCGGCTTCGAGCTTGCGCGGCGTCGAAGGCAGGGTGCTGCTTAAATCGACCAGCGTGGTGCCGGGCGTTGCACTGTCGATCAGGCCGCCGGGTTGCAGGTAAACGCTCTCAACTTCCGGCGTTCCGGGCAAACTGGTGAACACCACCTCTGCGTGCCTTAACACGTCGATGGCCGATGCGGCAGCCTTGGCGCCCGCAGCCACCAGGTTCTCCATCGTCTTGGCGTTGCTGTCGAACACCGTCATCGCGTAGCCGTTTTTGAGTACGTTGCCCGCCATCGGGTTGCCCATGTTGCCTAATCCGATGAACCCTGTTGTGATCGTCATGTGGTATTGCTCCGGGGCCGATGGCCCAATTTAAGGTGGCACGATCTTACAAGGATTTCTCAATCGGCGTCGGAGGCTGATCTGCAGTCATCGTCCACGCATGGCCGCACTTTTTACAGCGCACCTTGAGCCAATCGCCGCTGGTCGCATCGGCAGGCTCTGGTGCGGCCTGTTCAAAAAACGACAGCACTTCAATCACGCCATAAACGCCGCACCCGCCGCACGTCGCCTGCGCTGCCAAATGCTCTGCGCGAAACAGCACCTTGAAATAAAACGTCACGGCTTTGAAGCACAGCGCGATGCCGGCGACGATCAGCGCCAGCATCATCAACGGTTTGAAACCCGCGTCGCGCCAGTGCAGTTGATCCAGGCACACTGCGATCACGATCACGCACAGAAATGCCGTCACCAGACTGGCGTGCGCTTCGATGAGCTGGCACTCATGCCAGCGGCGGAAGCCGAGCTTGCGGATGTTTGCGGCGACGGGCATGCAGCGCCCCCTGGCATGAGATGACGGTCAGCGTAGCGCCGATGCCGTATCGAAGCAACCACCACGCCGAACCCCTGCGTCCGGGCGCGAGGCGTCCAGCGCTACAATGGCTTTTGTTTGTTGCGCCTGTCGACCGGAATCCGCCGTTGCCCACCGAAATCCGCCATCGTCGTTGGTTGCCGCTGCTGATCGCCGGTCTCGCGACGATAGGCCCGTTTGCGATCGACACCTATCTGCCGTCGTTTCCGGCGATGGCATTGGAGATGCAAACGACAGAAGTGCTGATGCAGCAAACGCTCACCGCGTATCTGGTTCCGTTTGCGGTGATGATGTTGTTTCACGGCGCACTGTCGGATGCGTTTGGGCGGCGGCCGGTGATCTTGATCGGCGTTGGCGGCTTTGTGCTGGCCTCCATCGGCTGCGCGCTGGCCGACAGCATGACCCTGTTGCTGATCTGCCGCGCGATGCAGGGGTTGGTGGCCGGTGCGGGCACCTCCATCAGCCGCGCGGTGGTGCGCGATGTGTATCAAGGGGTTGAGGCGCAACGGCTGCTGTCGCGGGTGATGTTGCTGTTTTCGATTGCGCCCGCGATCGCGCCCATCATCGGCGGCTGGTTGCAGACGTGGTTTGGCTGGCGCGCGAATTTCTGGTTTCTGGCAGCGTTCGGCGCGGTGTTGCTGGTAGCGTGCTACCGCTATCTGCCGGAGACGCATCCGGCATCGGCGCGCCAGCGCTTTGCGCCGGCGCCGTTACTCGCGGCGTACCGGCTGGTGGCGCTCAATCCGCGTTTTCTGTTGTTGGCGGGGGTGAGTTCACTGAGCTTCGCGGGATTTTTTCTGTATGTGTTGTCGGCGCCGGCGTTTATCTATCGCCATCTGGGGCTTACCGCGCATGATTTCGCGTGGCTGTTCATGGCGGGCGTGATCGGCATGATGCTCGGTGCTTTTATGTCCGACCGGCTGGCGGGCAGGCTCACGCCGCGGCAAACGGTGCGCCTGGGGTTCGTTCTCATGTTTGTGGGAGTTGCTTATAACAACTTGTTTTATATATGGTTTTTGCCGCAGTTGCCATGGTCAGTGGTGCATCAGGTGATTGTCGCCACGGGCATGGCGATGGCGATGCCGTCGCTGACCTTGATGCTGCTGGAGATGTTTCCGCATAATCGCGGCATGGCCGCGTCGTTACAAAGTTGCGTGCAGTCGATGGTGGCGGGGTTTGTGGCGGCGATTGCGTCACCGTTGTTTTCGGCATCAGCCGCGACGATGGCTTTCGGCGGGCTGCTATTTGCGCTGGGCGCGCTGGTGCTGTGGCGGGTCTATCTGCAACTGCGTTATCACTGAGGACGCACGCATGAGCGAACTTTCAAGCTGGCGCGAAGAAAAGCAGGCGGCCTATCTCTACCATGTGGTGGCGCAAGTCGAAGCGGGCACGCCGCGCGCGTCTTTGTTCACGGAGTTGGCGGGCGAGGCCGAAAAACAGGCTGCCATCTGGGCAAAACTGGCGGTTCAGGCGGGCTATCAATCGCCAGAGCACTACACGCCGGATACGCGCACGCGCGTGGTGGCAGCACTGGTGCGGCGCTTGGGCGCTCGCCCCTTGCGCACGGTGCTCTCGGCGATGAAGGTGCGCGGCATGTCGTTGTATACCCATCCGGTGCAGGGACATACCGCGCACGCCCCCGGCAGCGAAATGGGCAAGCGCCATCGCGGCATGGGCAGCGGCGGCAATCTGCGCGCGGCGGTGTTTGGCGTGAATGATGGATTGATTTCCAACGCCAGCCTGATTATGGGGATGGCGGGTGCCACGAGTGCCATGGCCAACAATGGATTGATTTTGCTGTCGGGCGCAGCGGGGCTGATCGCGGGCGCGTTTTCGATGGCGGCGGGCGAGTATGTGTCGGTGCGCTCGCAGCGCGAGATGTTCGAATATCAAATCGGTCTGGAGAAAGAGGAACTTGATCACTACCCGGAAGAAGAAGCCGAGGAACTCGCCTTGATTTATCAGGCGCGAGGATTGCCGCGCGACGATGCAGTGCGGCTCGCCGCGCAACTCACCGCCGACCCCGCGCGCGCACTGGATACATTGGCGCGCGAGGAACTGGGTCTGAACCCGGATGATCTCGGCTCGCCGTGGGGTGCGGCGCTGTTTTCGTTTTCGGCATTCGCATGCGGCGCGGCGGTGCCGCTGTTGCCGTTTTTGTTTGCCGGCGGCGCCAACAGCATGACCATCGCGATTGCCATGACAGCGGTGGCGCTGTTCGCCGTGGGCGCAACGCTATCGCTGTTCACCGGACGCAACGCGTGGTGGAGCGGCACGCGCATGCTGGGCATCGGCGTTGCCGCGGGTGCGGTGACTTATCTGATTGGACGGGCGCTGGGGGTAACGCTAAGTTAAAGGACTAACATTGCTCCCATGGCAGCCCATCATGCCGCCAGCCGGTTTTTTCATTGCGATGATGGTTGCCGTCGAGTTCGCCTTCAAAGCCGTGCAGCACGTTGTAGATCTGCGTGAAGCCCGCTTCTTCCAGCGCATGGCCTGCGTCAATGGACCGATTGCCGCTGCGGCAGATCAGCACGATGGGCCGATCCACGCTCGCGGCTTTTTTCACGTGCGGCACAAACTGCGGATCGATTTCCCAGTTGGGGCCGTCGTTCCACGCCACGAGTATTGCGCCGGTGGGATGGCCGACGAACAGGTACTCCATCTCACTGCGGCAATCGATAAAAATCGCCTCGGGATTGGACTGGAGAAACTCGTGCGCGGCTTTGGGTTCGAGATGCTTCATAACCATGACTTTCGTGGGACGAAGCAATGATTATAGTCCGCCAGCCGAGATGGCCGCCAGCGCATGATAAAATTGTGCTTTCTTAACAAGAACTTGCAACACTACGATTGCACCCCGGCACACCCATGACCTCACCTCGCTACGCCCTCATCGAATCCGCGCTCAAACAACGCATCCTCGTGCTCGACGGCGCGATGGGCACCATGATCCAGCGCTACAAGCTGGGCGAGAACGAGTATCGCGGCACGCGCTTCGCCGATTTTGCGCATGACGTGAAGGGCAACAACGAGCTGCTGGTGCTGACGCAGCCGCACATCATTCAGGAAATCCACGAGCAATATCTGGATGCCGGCGCGGACATCATCGAGACCAATACCTTCGGCGCGCAGCGTATCGCGCAATCCGATTACCACATGGAGTCGCTGGCGTATGAAATGAACGTGGCGGCGGCGCGCATTGCCAAAGCCGCGTGTGAAAAATATTCGACGCCCGAAAAACCCCGCTTCGCCGCCGGTGCGTTCGGCCCCACGCCGAAAACTGCTTCGATCTCGCCCGACGTCAACGACGCGGGTGCGCGCAACGTCACGTTTGATGAGTTGGTGACGGCGTATCTGGAACAGGCGCGCGCGCTGCACGAAGGCGGCGTGGATTTGTTTCTGGTCGAAACTATCTTCGACACCTTGAACGCCAAAGCCGCGCTGTTCGCCATCGACCAGTTTTTCGAAGAAAGCGGCGAGCGTTATCCGGTGATGATCTCCGGCACGGTGACCGATGCTTCCGGGCGTATCTTGTCGGGGCAAACGGTGGAGGCGTTCTGGAACTCGGTGCGCCACGCCCAGCCGATCACCATTGGGCTGAATTGCGCGCTCGGTGCGTCGCTGATGCGGCCTTATATCGCCGAGCTGTCGAAGATTTGCGACGCGGCGATTTGCGTGTATCCGAACGCGGGCTTGCCCAACCCCATGAGCGACACCGGCTTCGATGAAACGCCGTCGATTACCTCGGGCTTGTTAAAAGAGTTTGCCGAGGCAGGGTTTGTCAATATCGCCGGGGGTTGCTGCGGCACCACGCCCGATCACATCCGCGCCATCGCGCAGGCGGTGAAAGTGTTGCCGCCACGCGTGGTGCCGGAAGGCGATCACAAGCTGCGCCTGTCGGGGCTGGAACCGGCGAATATCGACGAGACCTCGCTGTTCGTCAACGTCGGCGAGCGCACCAATGTCACCGGCTCCAAGGCCTTCGCGCGGCTGATTCTGAACGAGCAATACGACGAAGCGCTCGCCGTGGCGCGCCAGCAGGTGGAGAACGGCGCGCAGATCATCGACATCAACATGGACGAGGCGATGCTCGACTCCAAGGCCGCCATGGCGCGCTTTTTGAATCTGCTCGCGGGCGAGCCGGATATTTCGCGCGTGCCGGTGATGATCGATTCCTCGAAATGGGAGGTGATCGAGGCGGGGTTGAAGTGTGTGCAGGGCAAGCCGGTGGTCAACTCCATCAGTATGAAGGAGGGCGAGGCGGAGTTTTTGCGCCAGGCGCGGTTGTGCAGACGCTACGGCGCGGCGGTGATCGTGATGGCGTTCGATGAGCAAGGTCAGGCCGATACCTTCAAGCGCAAGACTGAAATCTGCAAACGCGCCTATGATCTGCTGACGCAAAAAGTGGGTTTCCCGCCGGAAGACATTATTTTTGACCCGAATATTTTTGCCATTGCCACCGGCATCGAAGAACACAGCAACTACGCGGTGGACTTCATCGAGGCTACGCGCTGGATTCGTGAGAATCTGCCCTACGCCAAGGTGAGTGGCGGTGTGTCGAACGTGAGCTTTTCGTTCCGCGGCAACGACCCGGCGCGCGAAGCGATCCACACCGTGTTTTTGTATCACGCGATCAAAGCGGGCATGACCATGGGCATCGTCAATGCCGGCATGGTGGGCGTGTACGACGATCTGTCGCCCGAGCTGCGCGAGTGTGTGGAAGACGTGGTGCTGAACCGGCGCGCAGAGAACCCAAATGAGGCCACCGAACGCCTGATCGAATTCGCGAGCACGTTGAAAGCAGGCGCGGCGAAAGAGGAGCAAACACTGGAATGGCGCGCGGCGGCGGTGGAAAAACGGCTCTCTCACGCGCTGGTCCACGGCATTACCCAATGGATACTCGAAGACACCGAAGAGGCGCGCGCCAAAGTCGCGGCAGCGGGCGGCCGCCCTATTCATGTGATCGAAGGCCCGCTGATGGACGGCATGAATATCGTCGGCGACTTGTTCGGCGCGGGCAAGATGTTTTTGCCGCAGGTGGTGAAATCGGCGCGGGTGATGAAGCAGGCGGTGGCGCATCTGATTCCGTTTATCGAGGAAGAAAAAGCGCGGCTGGCGAGCGAATCCGGCGAGGCCTCCAAACCCAAGGGCAAGATCGTGATTGCCACGGTCAAAGGCGACGTACACGACATCGGCAAGAATATCGTGGCGGTGGTGCTTCAGTGCAACAACTACGAAGTGGTCAACATGGGCGTGATGGTGCCGTGCCAGAAGGTGCTGGATATGGCGCGCGCGGAGAAGGTGGACATCATCGGCCTGTCGGGGCTGATTACGCCTTCGCTCGAAGAAATGGCCAACGTGGCGCGCGAAATGCAGCGTCAGGGTTTTACGCTGCCGCTGCTGATTGGTGGCGCCACGACCTCGCGTACGCACACGGCGGTGAAAATCGCGCCGGGCTACACCAACGGCCCCACGGTTTGGGTGCCGGATGCCTCGCGCAGCGTCACGGTGTGCAGCAGCCTGCTGGCCGAAGATGAAGTGGTGCGCCGCAAATATCTGGATGAACTCAACGCGGACTACGAAAAAGTCCGCGCGCAGCACGCCAGCAAAAAAGGCCCGGAGCTGATTCCGATAGCGGAAGCGCGCGCCAATCGTTTCAAGACCGACTGGAAAAAACTCGTGCCCGTGGCACCGGCCTTCCCCGGCATGAAGCTGCTGCGCAACTATGATCTGGCGGAAATCGCTGCGCACATCGACTGGAGCCCATTCTTCCAGACCTGGGACCTGGCCGGTTCGTATCCGAAAATTCTGGATGATGAGGTGGTTGGGGTCGAGGCGAAAAAGGTATTTGCCGATGCCAAAGCGCTGCTCAAAAAAATCATCGACGGCAAATGGCTGCAAGCGCATGGCGTGATGGGATTGTTCGCCGCCAACAGCGTGAACGAAGGCGAAGACATTGAGATTTATGGCGACGAAAACGCCCGGAATAACAATCGGCCGGTGATGACCTGGCACAACCTGCGTCAGCAGAACCGCAAGCCCACGGGCAACCCCAATCTGTGTCTCGGCGATTTTGTCGCGCCGAAAGAAAGCGGTATCAAAGATTACCTGGGCGCCTTTGCAGTGACCGCCGGTTTCGGCATCGAGAAAAAACTTGCCGAGTTCGAGAAAAATCACGACGACTACAGCAGCATCATGTTGAAAGCGCTGGCCGACCGGCTGGCCGAAGCGTTTGCCGAGTTGCTGCACAAGCGCGTTCGGCGCGAGTTCTGGGGCTACGCGAAAGATGAGTCGCTCGACAATGACGCGATGATCGCGGAAAAATATCGCGGCGTGCGGCCCGCGCCGGGTTATCCGGCGTGCCCGGATCACACCGAGAAGGGCGCGCTGTTCGATCTGCTCGACGCCAAGCGCGCGGGCATTACGCTCACCGAAAGTTTTGCCATGTGGCCGGCCTCGTCGGTGAGCGGGTTTTATCTAGCGCACCCGCAAGCGCAGTATTTCGCGGTGGGCAAAATCGGCAAAGATCAGGTCGAAGACTACGCGCGGCGCAAGGCCATGCCGCTGGATGAGACCGAACGCTGGCTCGCGCCGGCGCTGGGCTATGAACGCTGAACCGGTTGCGCAGACCGTGGCGCCGCCCGGCGCGCACTGGCGGCTCACGGCCGACAGCTATCTCAACCTGATCGCGCGCGGACGCAACAGCGGGTGGCGCACGCTGGCGGGTTGCACGTTGATTCTGGCGGCATGGATAGTGCTGAGTAGCGTTCTGTATTTCTTGTTTGAAGCGCAATTCCAATCCGGCAAGTTGGGGCAATTCGTCGCCGTTAATCTGGGCATACTGGTGTTGCTGGCGGGATTGGTGCTCGCGGTGGTGTGGGTGCAGCGCCGTCCGATGCTGACGCTGGTGACACCGCGCGAGCGCTTTGACCTGCGGCGCGCGGGGCAGGGTTTCGGGGTGTTCACCGTGCTGGCGGGTATCGCGTTCGCTGTCGAAAGCGCGCTGTATCCGGGCCGCTATACGTTGAATGCGCTGAATGGCGATGCAGGCCAATGGTGGGTGTTCGCGCCGGTCATACTGCTGCTGACGCCGTTGCAGGCGGCCACCGAGGAGCTGCTGTTTCGCGGCTACCTGATGCAGTCGCTGCGCACATTCACGCGCAGCCCGCTGCTGATCGTGATAACGAGTAGTCTGTTGTTCATGGCGTCGCACCTGTTGAATCCCGAGGCCGAACACGGTGGCGTATTGGTGGCCGTGCAATACCTGCTGCTCGCGATCTTTTTCGCTGTCATTACCTTGCGCGACGGGCGCCTGGAGCTTGCCATCGGCGCGCACGCCGCCAACAATATATTTATCGCCATCGTCGCGACGTATCCGAATTCGGCGCTGGATACACCGGCGATTTTTATCGCGGATACGCTGGACCCGGTTTTTTCGTTGATAAGCCTGATCGTGGGTAGTGGCTTGTTCTATGGCTGGTTTTTTCTGCGCCGCGCGCCGTGACTGCGCAACGGTTCAGCCCGCCTGAACTCGCGCAACTCACGCGCGACGGCTACGCGATTGCGCGTGGGCTGGCGCCTGCCGCTGCGGTGGCGCGTATGCGCGAAGTCGCGCTGAGGCATCTGGCCGAGCCGCGCTTACCCGTGGAGTATGAAACCGACACGCAATATCCCGGTGCGCCCGCGTCGCCGGATGCGCCGGGCGGTCGCACGGTGCGCCGCCTGCTGCAGGCGGTAGCGCGCGACGCGGTGTTTCGCCAATGGGCATGCTCGCCGTTGATCGCGGCGCGGCTCGCGCAGATACTGGGCCCGCGCGTCGAGTTGTCGCAGTCGCATCACAATTGCGTGATGACCAAAGACCCGGCCTACAGCAGCGTTACGCACTGGCATCGCGACATCCGCTACTGGTCGTTCGATAAACCGGAACTGGTGTCGGTGTGGCTCGCGCTCGGCGAGGAGCACCAAAAAAACGGCTGCCTGTTGCTGTTGCCCGGTTCGCATGACATGGCGTTCCGTGCCGATCAACTCGACGCGGCGCAATTTCTGCGTACCGATCTCGACGAGAATCGCGCGTTGCTGCGCACCCAAATCGCCGCCGAGCTGCACGCCGGCGATGTGCTGTTCTTTCACTGCCGCTTGTTTCACGCCGCCGGTCACAACCAAACCGCGGATACCAAACTGTCGGTGGTTCACACCTACCATGCGGCAGACAATCGTCCGCTGCCGGGCACACGTTCGGCCGCGCTGGCGGATCTGCCGCTTTCTGAATGATTAGTATAAGTATTTGTTTTTAAACAATAATTTTAATGACGCCATGATGTAAGGATTGATGCTGACGCACGACGAAAGCTGATGTAGCCTATGGACGCTCACGTTTTCACGTGCTTACGTTCAGTGGCAGGTTCAACTGTTGCATCATTTATTCGGGGAGGGGTTATGACGCAGATTCGCAAGATCACCACCGCTGTTGCTGCTGCATTGGCTATCGGCGCAGGCGTGCTGATGGCACAAGGAACGATAGGCACCAAGGATGTCGCGTATCCGGCGGGCTTCGAGAAGTGGGAGATGTATCAGCAGTTGAATCGCCACGATACCAAGCAATACCGCGAGCTGTATGCCAAGCCTGAGGTAGTGAAGGCCGTGCGCGAAGGCAAACCCATACCCAACGGCACGGTACTGGCGCTGGCGATTTTCGCTGCACAGGAAGGCGCGGATGGCAAACCCGCGCGCGACGCCAAAGGCAACTTCATCAAAGGCAAACCGATGGGTGTCACGGTGATGGAAAAGCGCGCGGGCTGGGGTGCCTCGGTGCCGGAGGCTTGGCGCAATGGCGACTGGCAGTACGCGGCCTATACCGCCGACGGCAAGCCCAACGAAAAAGCTAACGCTGGCATCAAGGCGTGCTTCGATTGCCATCTGCCGCATGCAAAACAGGATTTTGTGATTTCGCTGGCGAATCTGGCGGGCACGGCGCCGGGCGCGGCGCAGCGGCCATCAGGCCCTGGCACGGTGGCGATTGCGGAGTTTTTGTTCGGCCCGGAGAAGGTTTCGGTTAAAGCCGGACAGACGATCACCTGGACCAACATCGACGATTCGCCGCATCAGGTGACAGTGCAGGGTGCGAGCACGTTGCGCACGCCGGTGGTGTTGAAAGGGCAAAGTACCGCGCTACAGTTCAACGATGAAGGCGTCTACGGTTACATCTGCGGATTGCATCCGGGGATGAAGGGTGAGATTGTGGTGACGAAGTGAGGTGGGTGAACCGGTAAATTCAACCGGTGTTTGTGATGGGTACTGGCCCATGGCCGTAACCCATCGCAACCCATCGCGCCTTGCCGCGAATCATTCAACGCGGATATTCGCGGCCTTGATGACTTCAGCGTAACGCGCGACTTCGCTCCTGAAGTAGGTGGCAAATTCCTGCGGCGTGCTGCCTACCGCATCGGCGCCTTCTTTCAGCATGAAGTCGCGGACTTCAGGCGATTTGATGGCGGCGGCGATTTCCGCGCTTAACTTGTTGACGATGGCGGCGGGCGTCGCCGCCGGTACGAATATCGCATACCAGTTTACCGACTCGAAACCCGGATACAGCGACGCCAGCGTCGGCAAATCGGGCGCCAGTCGCGTGGGCGTGGGCGAGGTTACCGCCAGCGCTTTGACCTTGCCGGAGCGCAGATGCGGAATCATGGTGATCGCGCCGGCGAAACTGAAATCCACCTCGCCGCTCATCAGCGCGATGGTCGCCGGGCCGGAGCCTTTATAGGGCACGTGCGTTGCGATAAAACCCGCGCGCTGCTTGAACATTTCGAGCACCAGGTGGTTCGCCGTTCCCGTGCCGCCCGACGCGGCGTTCAGCTTGCCGGCCTGCTTTTTTGCCAGCGCGATAAATTCTTTTACCGATGTGGCGGGCAAGCTCGGATGCGTGATCAGAAACTGTGGGTTCGATGAAATCTGGCCCACCGGCGCGAGATCTTTCTGCACCTCAAACGATAGATTTTTGTAGAGCGTTGCAGCGCTGGCGAGCGAGGCCGCCGCGCACAACAGCGTGTAACCATCGGCGGGAGATTTCGCGACAACCTCCGTGCCGATCATGCTGCCCGCGCCGGGCCGATTCTCGATGACGACGATTTGCCCCATGCTTTCCTGAAACTTCCGGCCAAGCAGCCGCGCCTGCGGATCGAGGCCGCCGCCCGGCGCGACCGGCACGATAATACGCATCGGCTTGATGGGATAATTTTGCGCTATGACGGCAGACGGGTATAGCGCTGCGATTGCAGCCATCGTTGCAGCGGAAACGAATTGCATATCGTCCCTCCTGATCGTGCCGATTGATTTTTGCCTAACTGCCGATTTCTCCGCCATCCGCCTTGGTAATCGCCACCACGGCGGAACGCGGCGGCAAGTCAGGTTTGAAGTCCGGCCAGCGCGTTGAGGGTTTGTCGAAGGTGGAGCCTTTCTCATCGGCGGGATGCTGCACCGAGAGAAACAATGTTTTTCCATCGGGCGTGAAGGCCGGGCCCGTGACTTCCGCGCCGCGTGGCGAACTGAAAAAATTGCGTGTCACACCGCGTTGCGGACCGCTGGTTTCGGCGGCATACAGGCTGTCTGCGAATCCTGCCCAATCGTCTTGGCCGTCGGTTGCGATCCAGATGCGTCCCTTGGGATCGAACGCCAGATTGTCCGGCGCGGCGATCCAGCCGTTGGCGGATACAGGGCTGCCGTTACCATTGCTACCATAGCGCGCACCGTGCTCGGGGTTTTTCGGGTCGCCACCGAGAATGAAAAACTCCCACGTGCATTCCGTCGCGGTGTGATCGGGCTTGCCGTTGACCATGGGCGGAATAATTTCGATGATGTGCCCGTGCTTGTTCGGGCCGCGCGGATTCGCGGCATCCACTTGATCGGGTTTGCGATTCTCGTTGTAAGTGAGCACGACGTAAACGCGGCCCGTTGCGGGATTGACTTCGACGTCTTCCGGCCTATCCATCGGGGTTGCGCCCAGCAGATCAGCGGCGCGGCGTGTTTCGATCATCACATCACCCTGATTTTCGAAGCCGTTCGCCTGGGTCAAAGGCCCCTGCCCGAACACCAGCGGCAGCCAGCGCATCTTGCTCGTCTCAAACCGTGCGACATAGAGCGTGCCGTTGTCGAGTAGATCGCGATTGGCTTCGGGCGCTTGCGCGTTGTAGGTATCGCGCGTGACGAACTTGTAAACGTACTCCATACGCTTGTCGTCGCCCGAGTACACGGCGATGCGCCCGTCGTGGCTGACCGTGGTGTTGGCGCACTCATGGTTGCAGCGGCCCAGCGCCGTGCGTTTTACCGGCATGGATTTCGGGTCGTAGGGATCAATCTCCACGATCCAGCCGAAGCGGTTGACTTCGTTGGGTTCCTTGTTCAGATTGAAGCGGTCAAAGTAGCGGCCCCACAGGTTTCGTCCGCGCCCATCGATGCCCATGCGTTTCCAGGCTGCCGCCTCGCGCCCCGTACTGGCGTCGCCGGTAAAGCTGTAATGAATATTTTCTTCGCCGGTGAGCACCGTTCCCCAGGGCGTGGTGCCGCCCGCGCAATTGGCGAGGGTGCCGAACACGCGCGTGCCAGCGATATCCGCTCTGGTGGTCATGCGTGGATGACCCGCCGCAGGCCCGGAAATGCGCATCGCGGTACTGCGCGCCGAAATGCGGCGGTTGTACGCGCTGTCCCGATTTATTGTCCATTGGCCGCCGCGGTTTTCGATTTCAACGATGGAATGGCCTTGTGCGGCCATTTCAGTCTCGCATTGTTCGCGCGTTACATTCTTGGCATAGTCCGCAGCGTTGTAGCCCGGCCACATCAGCGGCGCCAGGGTGTATTCGTGATTGACGCACAGCAGGCCGCGTGACGAATTGGCTGACCCGCGCGGCAGCGGCATGAAGGCGATGTAGTCATTGTTGGCACCGAATTGCCGCTCCTGCGCTGCCGCCGTTTGTTGCAACGGATTGAAGTCGGGTGCATCGGCGTGCAGCGGGTCACCCCAGCGCAGCAGCGTGCGCACGTGGTAACCGGGTGCGACGTGGTGCGTCTCATCCATAAAGCGGCCGGATTCGGTGAACGTCAGGGACGATCCCGTGTTTTGCCGTACCGGCGTGGCGCAGCCGAACAGACCGTACACACCGGCAGCGGCTACGCCCTTCAATGCCTCTCGCCGGGTAAGGCGCATTTGCATCAACTGTGACAGGGGCACCTGTGCGGTTGGGCTGGAGGCGGTATCGCCGGGACCTTGGGTATGGAGTGGATCATTCATTGGGATTACTCCGGTTGTGGCTGTCGAATGCGAAGCTTAACGGAATATCCGAAAGCGTTACAATGGTTGCTGAACAAGTAGCAGGGTATCGACGCAACAATGAAACGCCTCCTCGTGCTTTTCCCCAAGGATTGGGACCGCGACGAACTCGAACAACCGCGCTATCGTGAGCGCTACGCGTTTTTCTACGAAGGGTTCGACCTTTTCAGGTTTCCTGAAAACGCGCGGCTGATTACCTTTAACGTAAAGCGTTACGTCGATAAGCTGGTCAAAAAATATCATGGCCGCATCGACGGCGTTATCAGTAACAACGAGCAATTCGGCGCGCTCATCGCCGCCGTGGTGGCGCAACGCCTCGGTTTGCCGGGCACTGACCCGGCGGTGATTATCGCCGCGCAGCACAAGTATTACGCGCGCTGCCTGCAACAAAAAATCGTGCCCGAAGCCACGCCGCGTTTCGCCGTGTTCCCCTACAAAATGGACACGGCCGCCGAGGTGGGCCTGCCGTTTCCGCTCTACGTAAAACCGGTCAAGGCGACGTATTCCGTGCTGGCGCGCCGGGTGGAAAGCTTCGCCGAGTTGCAGGGACATCTGCGCTTTAATCTCCTCGAAACCCTGATCCTGCACAAATTGGTGACGCCGTTTAACGACCTGATGGCGCGTTACACACCGTTCACCATCGACGCGCATCACTTGATCGCCGAAGAAATCATGTCCGGCGTGCAGGTCAACCTCGACGGGTTCATGTTCAACGGCAAGATGACCTTCCTGGGCATCGTCGATGAAGTGATGTATCCGGGCACGCAGGCGTTCGCGCGCTTCGAGTATCCGTCACGCCTGCCTGCCGATGTGCTGGCGCGCATGAAAGTGCTGGCTGAAAAACTGTTCGCCGGCCTCGATTACGGCTACGGATTCTTCAACCTCGAACTGATCTACCAGCCGGACACCGGGCGCATCCAGATCATCGAAATCAATCCGCGCATGGCCTCGCAAATTGTGAATCTGTATCGCCGTGTGGATGGCTACGACCCCTACGAGGTGTTGATCGATCTTGCGCTCGGCAAGACGCCGCACGTCACCACGGGTGAGGGCGCGTTCGGTGCGGCGGCGAGTTTCGTGTTCCGCCGTTTTGACGGGCATGCATTGACGCGCGTGCCACGGCAGGCGCAGATCGATTCGGTGCATCAACGCTATCCCGATGCGCGGCTGATGTTGTATCTGAAGCGCGGCGCGAGCCTCGCGCGCGAAATGAAATGGCTCGGCAGCTACCGCTACGCCGTGCTGAATCTCGGCGGCGCCAGCGCCGAAGACCTTCATCAACGTTACGACGAGATACGGCGCGCGCTGGCATTTGAGTGAGCGGGCCGGTCGTTACACGGCAGTTGAGTTATTCTCCCCACCATGCATATCCACATCCTCGGCATTTGCGGCACTTTCATGGGCGGCATCGCGGCGATTGCGCGCTCCGCCGGGCACAAAGTCACTGGCTGCGATGCCAATGTGTATCCGCCGATGAGCACGCAACTCACAGCGCAGGGTATCGAACTGATCGAAGGTTTTTCTGTTGATCAAGTCAAGCTCGAACCGGATTTGTTCGTGATCGGCAACGTGGTTGCGCGCGGCAATCCGTTGATGGAAGAAATCCTCGATCGCGGCTTGCCGTATACCTCCGGCCCGCAGTGGCTGGCAGAAAACGTGCTGCGCAATCAATGGGTGCTGGCGGTGGCGGGCACGCATGGCAAAACCACCACCACGGCGATGCTGGCGTGGATGCTCGAATGCGGCGGGCTGGATCCCGGGTTTCTGGTGGGCGGCGTGCCGGAGAATTTTGGCGTTTCCGCGCGGCTGACCCCATCGCCGTTTTTTGTCATTGAGGCCGATGAGTACGACGCGGCGTTTTTCGACAAACGTTCCAAGTTCGTGCATTACCGTCCGCGCACGGTGATTTTGAACAATCTCGAATTCGATCATGCGGATATTTTTGCTGATCTTGCGGCAATCGAAACGCAGTTTCATCACATGGTGCGCACCGTGCCGGGCATTGGCTTGATGGTCAGCAACGGCGCTGATGCCAATCTCGATCGTGTGCTAGCGCGCGGCTGCTGGACGCCCATCGAGCGATTTTCCATCGGCGGCGGTTGGCAGGCCGGCGCGCAAAGCGCCGACGGTCTCGATGTGCTGTTCAATGGCGCGATGCAGGGCCGCGTGCGCTGGGATTTGCTCGGCGAACACAACGTGGCAAATGCGCTGGCGGCGATTGCCGCCGCGCGCCATGCAGGCGTGCCCGCGAAGCTGGCGATCGAAGCCCTCGCCACCTTCAAAAACGTCAAGCGCCGCATGGAGATCAAAGGCGTGGTCAACGGCGTGACCGTCTACGATGATTTCGCGCACCACCCGACCGCCATCGCCACCACGCTCGCGGGCTTGCGCAAAAAGGCCGGTGCCTCGCGCATCCTCGCTGTGCTGGAGCCGCGTTCCAATACCATGAAGCTGGGCGTGATGAAAAATGCGCTGCCCGCGAGCCTGGCGGATGCCGACGCGGTGTTTTGTTACAGCGGCGGACTGGGCTGGGACCCGGCGGCCGCGCTCGCGCCGCTGGGCGCGAAAGCAAGCGTGTGCGACGATCTTGCGCGGCTGGTGGAGGCTATCGCCGCTGCCGCGCGTGCGGGTGACCACGTACTGATTATGAGCAACGGCGGCTTTGGCGGCATACACACCAAGTTAATGAAAAGGCTTGCGTAGTCGCAGCAGAATTCGGGGAGACGGCATTAGTGAATTATTTGCTACGTGTAGTCGTTTTGCCAGCAGTGGTAGCGTTGGGTTCCTGCGCGCAATTACCAACAGGTGACAGCGCCGAGGCGCTGCTCGCGCGCGGCGACTATCTCGTCAACGGCATCATGACCTGCAATCATTGCCACACGCCCAAAGACAAGGCAGGCAATCCGGTGATAGCGCAGCAGTTCGCCGGCGGCGTACAGCGCTTTGACGAGGTGACGTTTACGGTAAGCGGCTCCAACATCACCCAGGATACCGGCACCGGCATCGGCATCGGCATCGGCAAATGGAGCGATGCCGAGATTAAGCACGCGTTGGTCGATGGCGTGCGGCCCCATGGCGTGAAGCTCGCTTTCATCATGCCGTACTCTTTGTATAAAGTGCTGACGCCGCGCGATCTGGATGCGGTGGTGGCGTCTGTGCGCAGCGTTGCGCCGGTCAACGCCAAGGTTGCGCCACCGTTCTACAAATCAGAACAGATCACTTATCCTTATCCGGGCGCGGAAAAACCGATGAGCGAAAGCGATCTGCGCGATCCGGTGAGGCGCGGGATGTATCTTGCGAACCTCGGCCACTGCATGCAGTGCCACGCCGATCGCGGTCACGACGATGTGCCGAACGACCGCACCGGCGCAGGCAAGGGCGGGCGTGTGTTCAAATCACCGGCGGGTCTTTCAACGGCGGCGAACATTACCTCGCATCCCACCAAAGGATTGGGCGCGTGGAGCGATGCTGAAATCAAGCGCGCGCTGACCGACGGCGTATCGCGCAATGGTCGCCCGCTGGCGATCAACATGGCGACCTACGCGCAGTACCTGAAGCGGCTCACCGACGAAGACCTGAACGCGCTGGTGGCGTGGCTGCGGACATTGCCGCCGTTACAGTAAATAGTGTAAGTATTTGTTTTTAAAGGAGTTTTTGTGAGTATATTAGATCGGGACACACTCGGCGCCTTTTGTCGCCACACCCATGTTGAATTGACAGGTGCGCCCAGCGGCCGGCTCGCCGGACTGACCTTTGGCCTGAAAGATATTTTCGATGTCGCCGGACACAAAACCGGCTTCGGTTGTCCCGACTGGTTGCGCACGCATGATGCTGCGACGGCGCATTCCGTCGTAGCAAAAAAACTGCTCGATGCGGGCGCATCACTCGCCGGCAAAACCCACACCGAGGAAATGGCGTTCAGCCTCACCGGCGAAAACGCGCACTACGGCACGCCGATCAATGTGGCCGCTCCCGACCGCGTGCCGGGTGGTTCATCCAGCGGCTCGGCGGCAGCGGTGGCGGGCAAGCTCGTTGACTTCGCCATCGGCAGCGACACCGGCGGCTCGGTGCGCGCGCCGGCGAGTTTTTGCGGCCTCTACGGCATACGCCCGACGCACGGACGCATATCGCTTGAGGGCGTATGTGCGCTCGCGCCGGGCTTTGACACCTGCGGCTGGTTCGCGCGTGATGCGGATTTACTCGCCCGCGTTGGCGAAGTGCTGCTCGGCGGTAAGGCCGCGTCGCCGGGGCGCGTGCTGCTCGCGCAGGATGCGTTTGCGCTCGCCATGCCTGATGCACAGCAAGCGTTGCAGCCCGCGCTGGCGCGTGTCGCCAAGGTGCTGGGTGCGCCCGAGCCCGTGACAGTCAGCGCCGAAGGTTTGAACGAATGGTTCGAAGTGTTTCGCGTTTTACAATTCGCCGAAATCTGGAACGAACATCGCGAGTGGGTGACGCGCGTGAAACCGAAATTCGGCCCGGCCATCGGCAAGCGTTTTGAAGCCGTGGCAAAGAGTGACGCCGCTGAAGTCGGGCGCATGATTCCGCGCCGCGAAGAACTCGCCATGCGCCTCGACAAACTGCTCGCCAACAATGCGATTCTGCTGCTGCCCACCGTGCCCGACATCGCGCCACTCAAGAACTGTCCGCCCGATCAGACCACGGCGTTCCGCGAGCGCGCGATGGGCATGCTGTGCATTTCAGGCATCGGCCGGCTACCGCAAGTGAGCCTGCCGCTGGCCACCGTGAACGGCTGTCCGCTGGGCTTGTCGATGATCGCGGCGCGCGGCAACGATGAAATGCTGCTGGCGGTGGCGACGCAGATTGTTTGATGTCCCTGCGTAGGGCTGCGTTGTTCAAGGTGATCGGCAACGAAACGACGCCGGCTACTGTGATTCACCTGCGCTGCGCGCCAGCGGCGCGGCCTTTGTCGTCAGCCATTTCATGAAGGTACGCACTTGCGGATGTTCGCGCGCTGCCGGCGCCGCTATCAGCCAGTAGCCGCGATCCGCCCGCCTGGACTTGAACTGTGCCTGCTGAAGCGGCGCGACCAGAGCGCCACTGGCGAGGGTCGGGGCGATCAGCGCGATCCTCACGGCGGTAACCCGCAGCATCAACACCAGCATAGGAGAAGGATTGCATATCGAAAGCGAACAGTTTGCGCGTCTCGTGCCTACGCAAGATCTCGCCATCCGGCTTGCCGCATGGAAAGACCGTCGAACAAATGGGTTGTCGTCAATTGCATTGCAGCGTTTCGATTCAAATTCCCCATAGCAAGCGGTCGCGGCAGCCGGCACCCAAACACACGCCCTCGAAGAGCGTCATAACTATTTGTTTTAAAAGGATAATTTTCTATGCCTCAATACAACTACCGTATCGTCAACGTTTTCGCCGACACCTCGTCGGCGCAGCCGCGACTGACCGGCAATCCGCTCTGCGTGTTTGAAGATGCACGCGGACTCGATACCGCAACCATGCAGTCGCTCGCGCTGCAATGGAATTTGTCGGAAACCGTGTTTGTGTTGCCGTCGGACCAAGCCACCGCGCGCATACGCATTTTCACCACCGCGTTTGAAATGCCTTTTGCCGGGCATCCCACGTTGGGCAGCGCGCACGTGGTGCGCGCGCTCACCGGCGCAGGCGATCAAATAACGCTTGAGACCGGCGCGGGTGTAATCCCCGTCAGCGCATGCGGCGACCAGTGGACGCTCAAAGCCAACGCGCCGCAAACGCGCCCCTATGCGCAGACGCTGGCGTCGCTGGCGCAAACACTCGGCATCAACGCCACGGATATTTCAGACACGTTGTTGTGGGTGAACACCGGTAACGAACAATTGGTCGTGCCCTTAAAAAGTGCCGATGCCGTGCGACGCTGCAAGCCCGACGCTGCGCGCATGGCCGCTGAGAAGGCTGCAGATGACGTAACCAAGATTTATGTGTGGGCCGATGCCGGTGGCGGTGAATTGTGCGTAAGGTTTTTTCTGTTAAAGCACGGCGCGTTATCCGAGGATCACGGCACCGGCAGCGCAGCGGCCAATCTCGGTGGCTGGTACGTCGCACGCAAAGCGCCGCTACCCGTGAAGCGCATCATCCGTCAGGGCGAAGTCATATCGCGCCCATCCCGGCTGCTGCTCGATGTGGATACCAGTGGTGGTATCTATGTCGGCGGGCAGGTCATTGAATTAGGCGCGGGTGTTGTAACGCTTTAATCAAAGCGGGCGCAACCGGTTTTCGACCCGCGAGCGGGAACGCTAATCGGCCGTAGCGCCGGACTCGCGCACCACCTTCGCCCAGAACGGAATTTCCTTGCGGATGAACGCCGCGAATTCCGCAGGCGACGCCGAGGTTTCGATCTCCAGCCCCTCGCGTGCGAGACGTTCGCGGATGTGCGGCGCGCCGAACACTTTGTGCGCGGTGTCGAACAGCTTGTTGACCACCGCAGACGGCGTGCGCGCGGGCGTCCACAGGCCCCACCAGCCGCCGACATCGAAGTTTGGCAGCCCGGCTTCTTCGGTGCCGGGTATGCCCGGAATGATCGGCGAATTTTTGCGCGTGGTGAGCGACAAGGCGCGCAGCCTGCCGCTGCGGACTTGCGGCAGTGCCACCGGCGGCGTGGCGATGATGACCGGCACCTCGCCCGCCAGCGTGGCCACCAGCGACGGCCCGCCGCCCTTGAACGGCACATGCACGATGTTGATGCCGCCGATGATATTAAGCATCACGCCGGCCAGATGCGATGGCGTGCCCGCACCCGGCGTGCCGTAACTCAATTTGCCCGGCTCCGCTTTTGCGCGCGCAATCAGTTCCTTGAGGGTATTGACCGGCAGCTTCGGATAAACCGCGATGATGGTGGTGAAATTGGCGATCTTGGTGATCGGAGAAAAATCTTTTTCCGCATCGAACGGCAGCTTTTTGTAGAGCGTGGGATTGACCGCGTGGCTGAAGCTGCCGCCGAGCAGTATCGAGTAACCATCGGGATTGGCGCGCGCAATGATTTCGGAAGCGATATTCGAGCCCGCACCCGGACGGTTATCGATGATGATCTGCTGGCCAAGCAGCCGGTTCATCTCTTCGCCCATATTGCGCGCGATAAAATCACCCGAGCCGCCCGGCGGAAAACCCACCACCAAGCGGATGGGTTTTTCGGGCCACACCTGCGCCTGTGCCGTCACGGCCGCTGCCGTGAGCAGCAGTGCCATGCACGTGACCGTTATCGCGCGCACGATGCTTACCGAACCTTGAACACCAGCTTGCCGCGAAAGTGACGCCCCTCGCTGACCTTATGCGCGGCGGCGGCTTCGGATAATTTATACAGCGTAATCTCCGGCACGCGAACCGCGCCGCTGGCGACCAGCGCGACGATGCGCTCCAGATGCTCACGATCACGCCCGACTTTCGGGCGCAGCGATTGCACGTCCGCGCGCGGCGACACTGGTGCGGCTTGCCCTGCCGCGATAGACGCCGCGCGCCCGCCCGCGCGCAGCACGGCGAACGAGCGTTGCGTCACGTCGCCGCCCACGGTGTCGAACACCGCGTCTACGCCTGAAACGACCTTGGTGAAATCTTCTTTGTTGTAATCGATGATCTGATCCGCGCCGAGTTTGCGCAGATAATCGTGATTGGCCGCGCTCGCGGTGGTGATGACGCGCGCGCCGATATGTTTGGCCGCCTGTATCGCAAAACTCGCCACGCCACCCGCGCCGCCATGGATCAAAATCGTTTCGCCGGATTTTATTTTCAGCGTGTCTTCAATCGACACCAGCGCAGTCAAACCAATCAGCGCCAGCGCGGCACAATCTTCATGCGACAGGTTCGCGGGTTTTTTCGCCACGATGGACGCCTTGATCGCAACCTTCTCCGCGTAGGCTTGCTCCAGCCCGACATCACACACACCGAACACTTCGTCGCCGACTTTGAGATCGGTCACGCCCGCACCCAAGGCGCACACCACGCCGGAGAAATCGCGGCCCGGTATGTACGGCAAGTCGGTAATCGGTGCATACGAACCCGCGCGCACTTTCCAGTCGGCACCGTTGACGCTGGCGGCGTGAACATCCACCAGCACTTGACCCGGCGCGGCGACCGGGTCTTTGATCTCGCCGTATTCCATCACCTCGGGCCCGCCGTGTTTATTGAAGTAAGCCGCTTTCATGTTGACCCCTTTAGATAATATTGTTTAAAAACATATACTTATATTATTGCTCCGCCGTCTGCATCCGAAGCAACCGCGCGGCTTCTTCCATACGCGCATCTTCAATCTCGCGTATCACGCTGCTGATATCCACTTCACCCGCCTCGCGCTCGAACGTGCCGGTGAGCACCGTTTCGGTAGTGAGTTCACCGCGATGATACAAATCCCAGATCTCCGGGCCAAAATCGGTGTGCAGCAACTCCGGCGCAAAGCGGCCAAAGAAATCGCGCAGATTCACCACATCGCGCAGCAGCATGCGCTGCGCATGGTTGTTACCGGCGGCATCCACCGCCTGCGGCAGATCAATAATCACCGGGCCTTCCGCGCCCAGCAGAATGTTGAACTCCGATAAATCGCCATGCACCACACCGGCACACAACATGCGCACCACCTGCAACAACAGCATCGCATGCTGCGCGCGTGCCTGCTCGGGCGTGAACATCACATCATTCAGACGTGGCGCCGCTTCGCCGTTTTCATCGGTCACCAGCTCCATCAGCAACACGCCATCCAGAAAATTATGCGGCGCGGGCACGCGCACCCCGGCGGCGGCCAGGCGATACAGCGCATCCACCTCGGCGCTTTGCCACGCCGCCTCTTGCGACTCGCGGCCATACTTGGAGCCCTTGGCCATCGCGCGCGCCTGGCGGCTGTTTTTGGTTTTGCGGTTCTCGGTGTAATCAACCGCCTGGCGAAAGCTGCGGTGCGTCGCCTCTTTGTAGACCTTGGCGCACAGCGTGTCGTCGCCACAGCGCACCACGTAAACCGCAGCCTCTTTGCCGCTCATCAGTTGCAGCACCACCGTGTCGATCAGACCTTCTTCGATCAGGGATTGCAGGCGTTTGGGAGGTTTCATGGGGGGATTGTACGCTATGGCATGCGCGCGACAACGCGATCCGGCGCTTCCACGCCAATCCTACGAACAAATCGCAATAATGCCGTTCAGTTCTTCGCATGCCGCCTGAAACACGCTCGGCGAAACCTGCTTCCAAAGGTGGGGCCGCGCACCGCGTAGCCGCCAGTCAAATGATTTCGGCTGGTGTGACAGCACATAACCGACTTCACCCTTTGCGCCGGCGAATTTCACGGCAAACGGGTTTGTGTCGTTGAAGGCTGCGTGTGTCATCGGCAAGCCAATAACGATCCCAGTTCGTTCATTAAATATCCTGTTCGACAAAACAAGCATCGGGTGCTCGTCTTTCATCTCGCGGCCTACCTGTGGATTAAAGCCTATCCAGATAATATCCCTGCGATCAGGCACCCACAGTTTGCTGACCGCAGGCATCAGAACACTTCTCGTCCAACACGTCCGCTCTTCATAGCTTCGCCACCATGAATCTTCGGATCGAATGCCTTCAACTTCTGCGCCAGCGTCAGGCGCGGTTTGCCCGTCGAGCGAATCAAGACACCTTGCGCTACCACCTCAATGGTGATCGGCTGCCCTCGCGTGAGTTTCGCCGCCTTGGCCACCGGCGCGGTGATCCGCACGGCGAGGCCGTTGCCCCATTCCTGAACAGTCTGGCCCACTTTTACGGTGCCTTCCATGAGCGTCTCCTTGAAAAAGGTGCTGCCAGTATAGGCACATCCCTGCAGTGTTGCAACATGTTGATACTAAGGACGTCGCATCACCTTGCGCGGCCGGAAAATGGTGATCCAAAGGTGACTCAAGGGTGACCCATATCAGCAACATAGTCGAAATCCGTTACTTGACGCACTCACCCCACAGAGGCACATTGTCGTCCCGCCACCGCATCGCGTTCAATCAAGAATCCAATGACAATATTGCCTTTGCAAGCTATTTGCGCTTTAACTTTGCTGGCGGTTGCCGGTCAGACCCCCGCGCAGAACTTCCCCAGCAAACCGCTCAGAATCATCGTGCCCACCATCGCCGGCAGCGCGCCCGACGTGCGCGTGCGCCAGATCGCGCCCAAGCTCGCCGAGGCGCTGGGTCAACACGTCATTGTCGATAACCGTCCCGGCGCCAATGGACGCATCGCCGCGCAGCAAGCGGCAATGGCGCAAGCCGACGGCCACACCCTGATGTCGGCGCTGATCAACAACGCCATCAACGATTTGCTGCATCCCAATTCAACCGCCCGGCTTAACCACGAGTTGGCGCCTGTGGCGCAATTCAGTCTGTCGCCACTGGTGATGGTGGTGCACCCCGGCGTGGGCGCGAATACCTTGCAGGAATATTTGCAGATCGCCAAAGCCAAACCCGGCGCGCTCACCTATGCCTCGGCGGGGCCGGGCAGCATCACGCAGTTGCTCGGCGAGTGGATCAAACAGAAAAGCGGCACCCACATACTCGATGTGCCCTACAAATCCGTGGGTGCCGAAATGCCCGACCTGCTCGGCGGGCAGATCACCACCGGCTATCTGGTGGCGACGGTCATCATGGCGCATGTGAAATCAGGCAAGCTGCGCGGACTGGCCGTGTCGGGACGCACGCGCCTGCCGGTGCTGCGCGAGGTGCCGACCATGGCGGAAGGCGGGCTGCCCGGCGTCGAGGCCAGCGCGTGGAGCGGCTATTTTGTACCGGCGGGCGTGCCGCCGCCGGTGATCCAAAGGTTAAATCGGGAACTGGTACGCGTGTTCAATTCGCCGGACGTGCGCGAGCTGGCGACATCGACCGGCACCGAAGTGGTGGGCGGACGGCCTGATGAATTTGCTGCGTTTATTCGCTCGGAAATTGTGAAGTGGGGCGGGATTATCAGGGAGGCGGGGATTAAGGCGCAGTGAAACGCACGCCTATCTAAGGGTAGATGGAAACGTTAACTGCGGATTCGCGAGTTTGCCCCAGTGTCCTGACGGGTGTAACGTCTTAGAGCATAAAGAAAAGGCTCACTGATATCTATGTCCAACCAGAAGTTTAGCGCGTCGCAACGAGAGGCCCTCTGGCTGGCATATGAGAAAAAGTGCGCTTACACGAGAGAGCTACTTGATGTTAGTAGCTTTCACGTCGATCACATCCTTCCAGAGCGTCTGGCGGACGACCCGATTGAACTGGAACGCATTCGTAATGTACTCCACCTGCCGGATACCTTCGACATCTTTGAGTACGAGAATCTTCTGCCGAGCCGTCCCGGTGCGAATCTACAGAAGGCGTCATTAGTGCTCGATGTTCCCCATACCCATTTCTTCATGGGCTTGGCCTCTAGTAAGCGGAAGTCGATAGAGGAGCATCTTGCGAAGATCGAAAGACGCAACGTTCGCGGTAAGGCACTGATACTTCTCCAGCAGTGTCTCGAACGTGGCGAACTTGATCCATCTGAAGTTGCTACCATAATCGAGGAGCACGTCGAGCGACCGGAGGAGATTTTTCAGCTCATCGAAGGACTACGGTTCGCCGATGCGACTGAAGTTCGGACGATAGCAAGAGCCGAAATCGAGACGCTCCGTGACCGACCAATCAGGCTGGGGCAAAACGATCATATCGATGGCGTCGCGCTGTCCAACAATGCCGGTCAGAATGTTTACGTTCGAACGTGTCGGGAGTACTGCGAATCGATCAGAGCGGGCTTCTTTGCCTGTACGACTTTCGATATCAAGATGGCAACTTTCTTCGAGCATCAATGCGGCCTACTTTCGGCGCTTCAGGCTGCATCCACGCCGCAAGTTAGTTTTATCGCCGAGCCCAGAGTGGGAATCATAGATATTGAACTCATGCCGTTTACTTTGTTCCCACGTTTATGCGAGGAAACAACTAATACGGATATCACAGCGACGTATCAGAGCAAAGTTACCGACGGAACAATTGTAATTAAAAGGGTAAGGCAGAATCTGCTACATGTTGCTCAGCCTCATGGTATGGGGCATCAGCTGATTGAGGTAGCAAGAGCGGATTTTAACGGTGATGGTCTCGAAGATATCCTATTGTTCGAGTACTGCTACGTAACTCACGGAACGCTAGGTTTTGGTAGTACTCGCGTGCTAACGCGAAAGACCAAAGAAGGCTCTTTTGAGCCCGTTTAGCTATAAGAGATCAAATTCCACATGACGGTTAGCAGTTTTGTCGGATGCCAAATTATCAGGTCAATGGTTATTCTCTCGTAGCCTCCCCCAATGATTGCCCGTATCTATCTAGATCAGCAGATCCGACGTCATAGGCGAAGGACAGCGTGATCGCAATCTTGGGAAGCGCGGAGAGCACAGCTTCCGGCGAGGCGCCGCCATCTCGTAATGCCTTAGCCGCAACGAACTTGGAACGAATGTCGGTGGAAAAATCCTCAAGGCGAAAACGAGGACCCGCTTCGCCCGCGAAACGGTCGAAGACATCAGTTAACGATGTCTTCCCACTATTGTTTCTGCCGACGATCACCGTAGATGTCTGTTCCAGCATGATCTCGACATCTTCGAGCAGCCGGAAACCTTCGATTCTTACCTTTTCTATACGCATCGTTCACCCCTCCCCTTTTGAGCTTATTCTGCGCAACACGCGTATTGCGCCAAGAAAGCGGTTAAGAGCTTGAATACCGCAATAGTGGCTATTGGCCGTTTCCGAGATGGGTCGATAGTAGCTGTTTGGGATGTGGAAGCGGACATAGGCCATCGCCTATATCAACGAATCTTGTCGTCCGCTTTGGCCGAATACCAGACGCCGATGGTAGTCACAGTGAATGTCTCTTCAGGGTCGGAACCAACAATTCCCAGCCACATCAAGCCACGACCGCTACATCGATTCAAGACGGTTCCGCCAGCTTCTTCTCCAGCAGTTCGTGCAGTTTTTTGAAATCCGGCTCGCCGACAATTTTTTTCACCACGTTGCCGCGCTTATCGATAATAAACGTCGTCGGCGTGAGCTTCACGTCGCCAAATGCTTTGGCGATTTCACCCATCGGATCCAGCACCACCTTGAACGGCAGCGCGTTTTTCTCGGCGTACGCGAGCACGTAGTTCGGCGGATCGTGGCGCATCGCCACGGCGATGGTTTCAAATCTGCGTGACTGGTATTTCTGATGCGTTTTAACCAGTTGCGGCATTTCTTTGATGCAGATCGCGCAATCGGTGGCCCAAAAATTGACCAGCGCCACCTTGCCGCGCAAATCAGCCACCGTGATGCGCTCGCCCTTGATCGAAACAAACGTCACCTGCGGTGTAATCGATTTGTTAAATGTCGCGTTATACAGCAACAGCCCTATTGCCGCCGCGGCGACTACGAGCATAGGATAAACTACTTTTTTCACATCATTCCTCACGCCTGACCGGACTCAATGAACTCAAAGGAGCAAATTATGCGCCGAATTTCAAATGTTGTTGCCATTGCCACACTGACTGTTTTCGCCTCACCCGCATTCGCGCAGTTATCCGGCATCAGCAACGCCGACGCCAGCAGCGGCCTGAAGCAATCGCTGAACGAAGGCGCCATTGCCGCCATCGGCAAGCTCGGCGCACAAGGGGGCTTTCTGAACAACCCGCAGGTGAAAATTCCGCTGCCGCCCGCACTCAAAAAAGTAGAGGGCGCGCTGCGCCTCGCGGGCATGAAAAAACAGGCCGACGAGCTGGTGGTGTCGATGAACAGCGCCGCCGAAATGGCGGTGCCCGAAGCCAAACAACTGATCGCCGACTCGGTGTCGAAAATGACGCTACAGGACGCCAAGGGCATCCTCACCGGCGGCCAGACTTCGGTCACCGATTATTTCAAGCGCACCACCAGTGCGCAACTCACGCAGCGCTTTTTGCCGATCGTTAAAACCTCCACCGACAAAGTGGGCCTCGCGCAGCAATACAACTCGCTCGCCGGGCAAGGTGCCTCATTGGGGCTTATCAAGAAAGACGACGCCAAAATCGAAAACTACGTCACCAACAAGGCGCTCGACGGTTTGTATTTCATGATCGGCGAACAGGAAAAAGCGCTGCGCGCCAATCCGCTCGGTGCCACCAGCGATATCGTCAAGAAGGTTTTCGGCGCGCTGAAATAGTCGCAGCCGGCGTAGCACGTGTAGCACGCGGAGGGCGTGCGGCGGCAATGCTGTAATCCGCAATCGCGTTCAACACCGCGGCGTCTTCGCCGATGGTTTTTGCCACACGCAATTGCATACCACTCGCCGCGCGCGCCTGCGCGGCGAGTTTCGGCACGTCGCCGCGCACATGCGCGCCGCCGCCCAGAAACAACGGCACGATCACCGCCTTTTTCACGCCTTGCGCCGCCAGCATTTGCGCGGCCTCGACCATGCCCGGCGACATGAATTCGCCGAACGCCAGAATCGCCTGGCACTCGCCGCGTTTCATCACATCTTTCAGCACGCGGTCGAACGGCTTGCGCCACGCCGGATTGCGCGAGCCGTGGGCGAACAGAATCAACCCTGTGCGTTCTTTATGTAAGTATTTGTTTTTAATCATATTTTAATGTGTTGTCTTGGGCACGTTGGCCACCCGCACCATCTCGGCATAACGCTCGTATTCGAGCCGCAGAAACGCGCGAAATTCCGCAGGCGGGCGTCCGTCCGGCTCGTAACCGCCGGTGACGATGACCTCGCGCACGCGCGGCATCTGCAACGACTTTGCCACTTCCTGGTGCAGGCGCGCAAGCACGTTCGCCGGTGTTCTCGCCGGCGCGAACCAGCCGTGCCATGCGCCGGTGAGTTCGAGATTCTGGATGCCCGCTTCGGTCATCGTCGGCAGTTGCGGCAAGCCTGGAAAACGCGTTGATCCGGTAAACGCAATCGCTTTGGCGCGCCCCGCCTTGATCTGCGGCACCGCGATGGTCGGCGGTATCAGCGTCATTTGCACTTCACCCGCAAGCACGGCATTCAGCGCCGGCGCAACCCCCTTGTACGGCACGTGCAGGAGTTTTATACCCGTGCGCGTGGCGAACAACTCCGCCGCCAGATGCAGCGTGTTGCCGACGCCGGGCGAGCTGTAACTCAGCTTGCCGCTCATTTTTGGATCATTCGCCAGCGCGATCAACTCCTTTACCGTGTTCGCCGCCACCGCCGGATGCAGCAACACCAGATAGCCGGTGCCGAGCACTGCGTTGGTCACCGGCTCGAAGTCGCGAAACACGTCATACGGCAGCTTGAGGTAGACATGCGGATTGATGACGAAGGCCGCCGTCACATGCAGCAGCGTGTGGCCGTCGGGCGGCGCTTTCGCCACGATGTCGATGCCGATGATGCCGTTGGCGCCGCCGCGATTGTCGATCACAAACGGCTGCCCCAGTTGCGCGCCGGTTTCGTTGGTGATGCTGCGCGCGAGCACGTCGGCGGTGCCGCCGGCCGGGAAGGGAACGATGAGGCGGATGGGGCGCGTGGGGTAGGGTTGCGCGCTGAGTGATCCCGTTGCCAGCGTTACAAACAGGAAAGCGCAACCGCACCAATACGGTCGTTCGCGCCCCCGACTAAAGCATTCGAGGGCAGGCTGCGGTGGGAACCCATGCGGCGCCTCAAGCGACACTGTGTTATGGGTTCCCGCCTGCGCGGGAACGACGGTGGAGGTGTTACGCATCCGGCGGCGCGTTCGCATCCAGCGTGAACTGCCAGCCGAGGGTTTTTAATTTTTCCACCATCTCCGGGCCGAATTTCTGCGCGACTTTTTCGGCAGTCTCCGGCACGCGGCCCACGTCGTCGAACTCGCCGGGCTGGCCTTGAATAATCACCAGCATATGCGCGTCGGCATCCGAGATATTTTTGAAGGTACGCGTCACCCGCGGCGGCACGGCCATCAGGTCAAACGGCTCCAGCACGGTTTTTTCTTCGCCCTTGTCGCCCCAGATCATTTCCCACTTGCCGGTGAGCGCCATGAAGGTTTCGTGCGTCTTCCAATGCACATGCAGTCCCGCGCCATTGCCCGGCGGGCAGGTCACTATCCCTAAACGAAACACGCCCGCATCACCACCCACCACCGGCGGCGTGGGCGCGAGCTGCCCGCCGAGGCCCGGCGGCGACATGATGTTGTAGGTGGTCTTGGCGGTAATCAGCTCCAGCACTTCGGGCGGGATGCCTTTGTTCGCGCCGTGCTGCGCCTTGGTGGATTTCAAGTCTTTGAAGCGCGCGATGCGCGTTTTCATTTCTTCCTGCGTCGGCCGTTGGGTTTTGGCGGGCATGTGTTTCTCCTGAATTAGCAACCGAGCTTCGCCGCCAGATCAACCATGTCGTCGGCGTTAATCGTAAACGACGGCTCGTCAGCCAGGTCTTTGTTGGTGTTGCGGCCATGCTCATGCGGGCTGCGCACGAAGGCGGTTTTCAAACCAACCATCTGCGCAGCGAAAAGATCGTGCTTGTGCGCCGCAACCATCATCACCTGTTCGGGCTTGAGATCGAGTGCCGCCACTGCGCCCAAATACGCTTCGGCATCGGGCTTGTAGTGATGAAACGTCTCTGCTGAAAACACGCAGTCCCACGGCAGGCCGCCGAACTTCGCCATGTTCACCAGCAGCGAGGTGTTGCCGTTGGAGAGCGTGGCGATAGTGTGATTTTTCTTCAGCCGCTTCAACCCTTTGACGGTATCCGGCCACGGCTTTAAGCGATGCCATACGCGATTCAGATGAACTTTCTCGGCTTCGGTCAGATCGTTGATCTTGAATTTCACCAGCAGGTCATCGAGGATCAAGCGATGCAGCGCGTCGATTTTGGTCCACGGCAATTCGCCGCGTGTCACGCGATCCATCGCAGGGCGATAACCGGCGCGCCATGCGTCGGCAAACTTCGGCCAGTTCACGCGTAAGCCGCGCGCTTTGCCCCACGTGCGGCAATCCTTGATGATGCTGGCGCGAAAATCGACGCAGGTGCCGAATACGTCGAAGGTGAGCGCCTTGATGTCGGTTAGATCGGGTGTCATGGCAATGCATCCGTGCAGTTGGGGATCGACGGAATTCTACTTCGCATTGCCGCACCGCACGCTGCGCGTAACGCCGCCGTCGCACCAAACGGATAATGCTATATTACAAATTTTTATTTAAAAACAAATACTTATATGTAAATCGCCCGATACAGGTTAAACATACTGAGTACCCCGATCAGCACGCCCACCAGCAGCATCAGCAGGCGCGCCGGCAGCTTCGCACAAACGAGCGCGGCAAACGGCGCGGCAATCGCACCGCCCATTACCAGTCCCGCGATAATCATCCAGGTGTTCGTCTCCATCAATAACAAAAAAGATGCCGCGCCGGCCAGCGCGACGAAGAATTCCGCCAAACTCACGGTACCGATGGTCTTGCGCGGATCATTGCCGGCGCCGATCAGCGTTGACGTCACCACCGGACCCCAGCCGCCGCCGCCAACCGTATCGAGAAATCCACCCGTTAGCGCCAGTTTGCCCACATGGGCGGGCGCTCGCGTACGCCGCTTGGCCTGCCGAATTGCTTTATAAACAATGTAAATACCCAACAGCAACAGATACGTGGAAACATAGGGCTTGAGCATTGCGCCATCAATCTGCGTCACCACCACGGCGCCCAGTATCGCGCCTGCAACGCCGGGCGCCACCAGCCGCACGAACAATCGTTTGTCCACGTTGCCGATTCGGACATGAGAAATACCCGAAACACCGGTCGTAAATATTTCCGCGATATGCACACTAGCACTCGCAGCTGCGGGACTCGCACCGGTCGCCATCAAAAACGTAGAAGCGGTGACGCCATACGCCATGCCCAGCGCGCCATCGACGATCTGCGCGAACAGCCCCACCGCCAAGGCGGTCCAGAACACGCTGCTGGAAAGCGTTGCACCAACGATGTCCAGCGCTCCGTGCCAGTCGTACCGCAAAATCAACAGCCATGCCGCGGTTAGCATCAAACCGGACAGCAACACGCATATCAGCCACGTCGCGGCGCGCAGAACGCGTTCCGGCTGGCAGGTGGCAGCATCCGTCACGATCGCACGCGCCGTCGCGCGTTTGCGATGCCACTCGCTCGCCGCATTGTCGGAATCGTTCAATTCTGATGGTTTCATGGCTCCACGCGACACTTATTCAACTCAGTTATTCGACTCAATTACTCAACCATCCCGGCCGCGACGGTCTGATTGGTCACCTCGTCGATCAGAATGAAAGCGCCCATGGCGCGTGTCGTCACATAGGGGTCGGCGAAAATCGGCTGTTGCAGCGCGAGCGTGGCCTGCACGATGTCATTCAAATTCACGCCGCCTGCAACCGCCCGTTTTTCCAGTGTATGCACATCCCGATGCGAGTTCACCGCCACCACCTTGGCCTTGACAGTGCGCGTGGTGTGCCGCAGCACATAGCGCGCGTTGATACGCAGCGGCTCTTGCGTGAGCCAGCACAGGGTTGCCGTGACCGTATCCAGGACACGCGGCGGATGTGTCACGCTGGCCAGCATGTCGCCGCGCGAAATATCGATTTCATCGGCGAGGGTCAGCGTCACCGAATCGCCCGCCGTTGCCGAAGACCGCTGGCCATCGGGCGCGGTGATGCTGCGGATGCGTGTACGCCGTCCCGACGGCAGCACCACGATCTCGTCGTCCGTTTTGACCTGCCCGGCAGCGATACGTCCAGCATAGCCGCGCACATCATTGTGCCGGCTCACCCGTTGCACGGACAAACGAAATGAGTGTTGTTCATCCAACGAACCCGACGGCGTGTTTTCCAGCACTTCCAGCAACGATGGCCCCCGATACCAGGGTATGTGTGCGCTGCGTGCGACAACCCCGTCACCGCGCAGCGCCGACACGGGTATGAACACCAGACCGGGGATTGCCAGTGGCGCGGCGAAACGCTCAAAGTCTGCTGTGACCGACTCAAACACCGTACGGCTGTAATCCACCGCATCCATTTTGTTCACCGCCACGATGATCTGGCGTATGCCCAGCAGATTCGCCAGCAGCAAATGGCGCTTCGATTGCGCGAGCAAACCCTTGCGCGCATCGAGCAAAATAATCGCGGCATCAGCGGTGGACGCACCCGTCACCATATTGCGCGTGTATTGCTCGTGGCCCGGCGTATCGGCGATGATGAATTTGCGCCGGGGCGTGGTGAAGTAACGGTACGCCACGTCGATGGTGATGCCCTGCTCGCGCTCGGCTTCCAAGCCGTCGGTGAGCAGCGACAGGTCCGTTTCCACTGCGCCGCGTTTGGCGGACGCGCGCTGCACAGCCGCAAATTGATCCTCCATGATCGCGTGCGTGTCATGCAGCAAGCGGCCGATCAGCGTGCTTTTGCCGTCATCCACGCTGCCCGCCGTGATAAAACGCAGCACGCCGCGTTCCGCCAGTGCGGCTACCGCGGCTAGTTCCACTGCCCCTGATCGGTCCATTAGAAATACCCCTCTTTCTTGCGCCGTTCCATCGACGCGTCTGATGTTTGATCGTCCATGCGCGTGGCGCCGCGCTCGGTGACACGGGCTATCGCGGTCTCGGCAATGATCTCTTCAGGCGTCGCTGCGGTGGATTCGACCGGACAGGTGCAGGTAATGTCGCCCACGGTGCGAAAGCGCACCGACACGTCTTCCACCACCTCACCCTCGCGCGGCGGCGTCAGCGGTGTGACCGGCACCAATAGCCCATTGCGGCGCACCACCGGCCGTTCGTGCGCGTAATAAACCGACGGCAATGCCATGTCTTCGCGCGCGATGTATTCCCACACATCGAGCTCGGTCCAGTTGCTGATCGGAAACACCCGCACATGTTCGCCCGGCTGCACCCGCGAGTTGAACACGTCCCATAGCTCCGGCCGCTGGTTTTTGGGGTCCCACTGGCCGAAGCGGTCGCGGAACGAAAAAATTCTTTCCTTGGCGCGCGCCTTTTCCTCGTCGCGCCGCGCACCACCGATCAGGGCATCAAAGCCGAATTCGGCCACGCTGTCGAGCAGCGTCACCGACTGATGCACGTTGCGGCTTTCGTCCTCACGCGCCAGACGGATGCGCCCGGTGCGGATCGAATCATCGAGTGAACGCACAATCAGCCGCTCGCCCAATTCGGCGGCACGCGCGTCGCGAAAGTCGATGACTTCCTGAAAGTTATGGCCCGTATCGATATGCAGCAGCGGAAACGGAAAACGTCCCGGCCGGAAGGCTTTTTCCGCCAGCCGCAACAACACCGCGGAATCCTTGCCGCCCGAAAACAGCAGCGCGGGATTCGCGCACTCACCCGCCACTTCGCGCAAAATGTAGATGGCTTCGGACTCCAGCCAGTCGAGATGGCTGCGCGCACTTGCGTACTCCGGCGATACCGTAAACTGCCCCGCTTCAACAACACTGTTCATGCTTCGATCTCCTGTGCAATTCGTTTGCCGGTTATGGGGTGCAAACCACATTCTTTGAGCTGCGGGTTTTCCCACCACCAACGGCCCGCGCGGATGTCTTCGCCCACCGTGATCGCGCGCGTGCAGGGCGCGCACCCGATGCTGGGGTAGCCCCGGTCATGCAGCGCATTGGTCGGCACGCCGCGCGCACGGATGTACTCCCACACCTGTGCATCGCTCCACGCAGCCAGGGGATTAAATTTCATCAGACAGTTGTCCGCATCAAACGATTCGACGTCGAGCGCGGTGCGGGTCGCCGATTGTTCGCGGCGCAAGCCGGTAATCCACGCTTTTTTCCCTGCCAGCGCACGGCGCAACGGTTCAACTTTGCGAATGTGACAGCACGCCTTGCGCGCCTCCACGCTGGCGTAGAAGCCGTTTGCACCGTGACTCGACACATACGCTTCGACCGCCGCCGCCTGCGGAAAAAAAACGCGCGGGCGCGTGCCGTAATGTTGGGCGATGGCATCCATCAGCGCGTGCGTTTCCTCGGGCAGACGCCCGGTGTCCAACGTAAACACTGTGATCGGCAACGCCATCGTGTAGATGAGATCGGTGAGCACCATATCCTCGGCACCCAGGCTGCTGGCAAATCCCGCTGGCGCAAAATCATCGGCGATTCTGCGTAGCAATGTTCTTAATTCGCCCACTTGTTGCTCGATTACGTTTATCATGGCCGCACGTTCCCCGCGATGGTCACTACCGTTAATTTTTTAAAGGCGCGCCGCTGAGTCCGCGAAAGCGGACCGCGTCACGCCGTTCTACACGAAGACAGAAGCAACGACGACAGGTCGTCTGCGTTTATCACCGTATTCACGTTGGCGTACACCTCGCCCACCATCACCAGCGCAGGGCCTTCGCCAACACATTGCGCGGCAACAGGCAGATTACCGACATCGGTGGAAATCACTTTGCGCGATTCGCCGGTGGCGTTTTCAACGATAACCACGGCACGCGATGCCGGTACGCCATGGGCAATCAGCGCCGCACTCACCGATTGCGCCTCACCCGCTGCCATGTAGAGCACCGCTGTATCTGCGGCGGCGGCAGCCTTGGCCCACTCATTTTGTTTACTGCCCGCCGCTTCGCGTGGCGTGGCGAACACCACGCTGCGCGACAACGCGCGGCGCGTCAGCGAACACTGCAACTCGGCGCTGGCGGCAAATGCAGCGCTGACGCCCGGCACGATTTCTAAGGTAACGCCTGCCGCAACCAACGCGTCGATTTCTTCCTGCGCGCGGCCGAACAACATCGGGTCGCCGCCTTTGAGGCGCACCACGGTCGAATATTTTTTCGCCGCATCGATCAACTGTTTGTTGATAAAACGCTGCGCGGTGGAGTGTTTGCCGCTGCGTTTGCCCACGGCGACTTTGACCGCGCGCGCGGCCAACGCCAAGGTTTCGGGATGCACCAGCGCATCGTGAAATACGATGTCTGCGCGCTCAAGCAGGCGAGCGGCGCGCAGCGTTAGCAGATCCGGCGCGCCGGGGCCTGCGCCTACGAGGTAAACGGCGCCGCTCATGGGTTTACCAAGGACTGAGCGTGTTGACGGCCGCTGCGCTGGCAGCACGCACTGTGCCCAGGCGCACGCCATCGTCGATAGCAGGCTGATAGGGCGCGCTAAAATCGCTGAATGCAGTGAGCGCCACTTGCGCGTCCTGATCTTCACGCAGCGCGTAGGCGTCAAAGCCGCAACGCGTCATGTAGAACAATTGATCGCGCAGCACGTCGCCGACCGCGCGCAACTCACCTTTCCAGCCGAGCCTGCGCAACAAACGTGCAATCGAGTAGCCA
>JAYVQD010000515.1:0-3934 GCA_043777275.1 Nitrosomonadales bacterium | reverse complement strand
CTCTCCCGCGTACTTACCTCTCACAGCGCAGTACCTGGGCTTTACGATCTGATGCTTCCCCAAACTACTACAACAACGCTATTCTGGGACATACAAGGACTAGGGTGAGGGGCGTGGATATCCCGCAATCGCATCCATTTGCCTGAGAAGTTCACGAATGAAAGTCTACCAAGCCGTAGCCAACGCCTTCGTCAAAGAAGGCGCCACCACCGTCTTCGGCCTGATGGGCGACGGCAATATGTCGTGGGCCGCTGCCATGTCGAAAATGCCCGGCGTGCGCATGATCGATGTGCGCGACGAAGGCGCGGCGTTGTCGATGGCCGAAGGCTGGGCGCGCGCCACCGGCAAGGTGGGCGTGTGCAATGTGACGCACGGCCCCGGCATCACGCGCATGACGACTTCGCTGGTCGCTGCAACCAAGGCGCGCGTGCCGGTGGTGGTCTACACCAGCCGCACGCACTTTAACAACGAGTGGCAGAATCAATCGCTGAATCAGGAGCGGCTGGTCAGCGCCACGGGCGCGGGCTATATCGAAGTGTTATCGCCCGCATTCGCTGAAGACGCGGTGCGCCAGGCGTTTCATCAGGCGCGCGTGCAAAAACGCCCAGTGGTGCTGGCCTACCCGATGAACGTGCAGGACATGAACATCGATAGCGACGGCGATGATTACCAGCCGTCGTCTACGTTGTTCGCCGGTCAGCAGCGCATCCGGCCTGCGGATGAGCAACTGGCGCAAGCCGTCAAAATTATTTCAGCCAGCAAAAAGCCGGTGGTGATCGTGGGCGAAGGCGCAGTGCAGTCGGGTGCGCTGGAGGCTTGCGAACGCCTCGCGCAACGCATCGGCGCGCTGACCGCGACATCGTTAATCGCCAAGGGCGCCCTCAGTGGCGAGTTTCACGCGGGTATCTCCGGCCTGTTTTCCACGCGCGCGGTGATGGAATTATTTGAACAAGCCGATTGCGTGATTGCCGTCGGTGCGAGTTTGAATCCGCACACCATCGAAGGCGGCTTGCTCTACCCGCACGCGCGTATCGTGCATATCAACAGTGAACCGGTGGTGGTGATGGGCAATGACCGCGTGGCGGATTGTTATGTACAGGGCGACGCGCAGGTGACGGTGCAGGCCATCGACGAAGCGTTATCGCAAGTAATTGTTTTTAAAGAGAATTTTAGAACCTCGGCAATCAAGAAAATTCTGCTGAATGCCTGCCGTGATCCAGCGGAATATCAAATCGAAGCCGGCACGGTAGACCCTCGCGACGCCTCGCGCATCATCGATGAGAAGTTACCCTCGGATGTGGGTATCGCGATTGGCGTGGGGCACTCGTTCGCGTTCCCGGTGATGATTATGAAAAAGCCGCGCGTGATGCATGCCTTCGTCAACGGCTTTGGTTGCATTGGGCAGACGTTGCCCACGGCGATTGGCATGGCCGTTGCGCTCGGAAAACCGTTTGCCTTGATCGAAGGCGACGGCGGTGCGATGCAGAATATTCAAGAGCTGGATACCGCATCGCGGCTCGGATTAAAGCTGCTGTTTATTATTTTGAACGACGAAGGCCTTGGCGCCGAATATCACAAACTGAAAGCGTCGGGTTTCGACGCCCATCTGGCAAGCGTGCGCTCGCCGGATTTCGGCGCAGTCGCGCGCGGCTTTGGTTGCCGCGGTCGGGTGGCGCGCACGCTGGATGAGTTAAGCGCGGGCATTGATGAGTTTCTATCAGCGGGTGAACACGGGGGCCCCATGGTGCTCGACGTGCGCATCTCGCGCAACGTGGTCAATATCACCTACCGCCGCATGCTGTACGGTGAGGATGCGTAGCGTTTGCGTTGCGGCTTAGTTTGGTGCTTAACATGATATTTATTTCGGCGTGACCGGCCCCATTCCCTTGTAAACCAGCTTCTGCAAGCCGCGGACGGTTTGCGCCACGTAGATGTTGCCTTTGGAATCGGTGGCGATCTGATGTCCGCCACCGAGCAAGCCGCCGCCGCCGATCACATCCACAAATTCCAGCGTTTTGCGATCGAGAATCACAATGTCGATGCCGCCGCCCACGTACAAATAGCGCTGCTCCGCATCGGCGGATAACGCGACGTTGCGCGCGAACGGCGCGTTGTGCCTGACGTATTGTTTTAAAAACTTGCCTTCACTGGTGAACATTTGCACGCGGCGGTTTTCGCGGTCGGCCACGTACACCAGACCGTCGTCCGCCACGCGGATCGCATGCACGATGCTGAACTGATCCGGGCCGGGGCCGTCGGGCACGGCTTTCAGGCTAGGCGGCGGGCAGGAGAAATTGTTGATCGGCTTGTTGCCGAAGGCGCCCCACATGCGTTTGAATTTGCCGCTGTCCGCATCGAACACCGCCACGCGATGATTACCGTAGCCGTCGGCGACGAACAGCTCGTTGGTTTTGCGATGCACCCACACGTCGGCGGGTTGTTGCAGGTTCAGTGTGTCGGCGTTGCCTTTGCTTTGCGTGGCTTTGCCGATTTGCAGTACAAATTTTCCATCCGGTGTGAACTTGAGCAACTGATCGTCGCCCACGGGTTGCAGACCGGGCAGGGCGCGCGCGGGGCAATTGTTGCCGCCGACCCACACGTTGCCTTTGTAATCGATGTGGATACCGTGCTCGCGCTGCGGCCATTCAAACCCACTGCCAACGCCACCCCAACTCTTGAGGTAATTGCCGGCGCTGTCGAACACCATGATCGCGGGCGCGGCCATTTTGGCTTGCTCGCCTTGCAGCGTACGCGGTCGATGCAGCACCCAGACGTTGTCCTGCGCGTCGATGGCGATGCTGGAGGCGTCGCCGAGTTTGAACTTCTCCGGCACTTTGGGCCATGAGGGATCGAGTTCGAACTTCGGTGCGTCGGCGGCAATGGCGTTGGTGCAGAGCGTGATTGCGGCGACCAGCATGGCGCGTGCAATGTGCTTCACTTTCATGATGGCTTCCTTGTGTTTGGCGTTCAGACGGGTTCCATGCCTTTGGCGCGAATAATCGCGTGCGCCGCCGGTGCTTTGAAAAAAGCCGTCAGCGCGTTGGCAGCCTCTGCGACCCTGGTGTGTGCATGTCTGCCAGTGGCAAAAAACGTGATCTCCTCGATGTCTTTCGACAGACCGCCGACGATATCGATGCCCGGCACCGGCATCAATTCGCTCATCTGCTGAAAGCCGATCTCAATTTCTCCACGCGCGACGCTGGCGCCGATGGGCTCGCGTTTGATTTGTTTTACTTTGGACGCCAACTGATCGGCGATGCCCATGCGTTGAAACAGTCCGATCAGATACACGCCGCTGGGGCCAGTCGAATAGGCTATCGATTGAGCGGCCAGCATGGCGCGCTTTAACGCTTCCGCAGAGCTGATGTCGGGCTTGGGTGCGCCTTGCTTCACCGCCATCGCCACCCACGATGTCGCAACATCCGTGCGGCTGCCCTTGGCGAATTTTCCGGCGGCGATGAGTGCATCAATCACGTTGCCCGACATCACGGCCAGGTCAGTGGCTTCACCGGCCTTCACGCGGCTGACGATATCCTGCGTGTTGGCCCAGGTGGTGATGACTTTGTGCCCGCTGGCGCGCCAACGCATTGGCGTACTCACGCGGCGTGAGGATGCGAAACGGCAGCGGTCTCACTTTGCGCGTCGCCAGCGCCAGCAGATCGCGATCTTTGGTGATGAGCGCGTCTGCGCCGCAGTCTCGCGCAAGTTCCAGAAACATCTGGTCGTCGGGGTCTGCGCAGCGGGGCAATGTGGCGATGGCATGGGGCGTCGCGCCGTTGTCTTGCACGTTGCGTGCGATCGCGCGGCATTGCGCGAGCGCACTGGCCCGTGCATCCGTGTTCAGGTTGCGCCCGGATAAAGGGTATCCCAGCACGCGGTTCAATTCGGTTTCGCAGGCGGCCGAAATAAAAACGCAGGCGTCGCCGCGCGCAAC
>JAYVQD010000514.1:0-3947 GCA_043777275.1 Nitrosomonadales bacterium | reverse complement strand
TCCTGTCTCCATCTCGACTCCAAAAAGACAGGAAGCTACACAGACTACGCAAAAAGTACAACCCCAGTATCATAGCCATTCAGCTACACCGGAATTTGATGCAATTGCCCTGCCGGCAGACTGTGACTATCGCTTTTTGCCCAGCAAGGTACCCCGGCAACGCCTTGCGCCGCAGAGGCAGGCGTGCTCGCGCTTGAGTTTCGCGGTATGGCGTTCTTCGACGATCAGTTCATAGTCGTAGCCGAGCTCTTCACCCGCCCGTATGTTGCGCCGGGTTTCGATGAACACACGGCCTTCGTCTTCAATCGCCTCGCAGTTCGGCGCGCACGAGTGATTAATCCAGCGCGCGGAGCTGCCCCATTGCGTGGCATCGATCACCACCTCATCGTTGGCCGCGAACAGCATGGTATGCGAGCTGCCATCGTGCAGATCGCCGTAGCGGTCATCGGCTACCTTGTGTGTCATGCGCTCGCCCAGATATTCAATCAGCCGGGTACGCTTGGGAATATCGATCAGCGCGAACACGCCGCGGCCATGCACGCCTGATTTACGCACTACAAAACGGCGCGGAGCTGAACGCCGCGGCGCGGCTTTCTTCTTTTGGAGTTTGGGCATTTCAGATTCAATGTAAAAAGTGGCAACTGGACTATTGCTCCCTCCCCTGCGAAGCGGGAGAGGTATCTGCTTTGTTATCGCGGAATGCTGATTGTACTCTCCGGCGCGAGAAAATCGAAGTCACAACCGCGGTCAGCCTGCATCACGGTTTCCATGAACAGCTTGCGATAGCCGCGTCCGTCTTCCTTGCGCGCACGCGGTTTTTTCCACAGCTTGCGCCGTGCCTCCAGCTCCTCGTCGGACACCAGCAATTCGAGTCGGCGTGCGGGCACATCGAGCTTGATCCTGTCGCCGGTTTTAACCAACGCCAGCGGCCCGCCCAGCGCGGCTTCGGGCGTGACGTGCAGCACGATCGCGCCGAACGCCGTGCCGCTCATGCGCGCATCCGAGATACGCACCATGTCTTTGACGCCCTTTTGCGCGAGTTTTTTCGGTATCGGCAGATAGCCGGCCTCCGGCATGCCTGGCGCGCCTTTCGGCCCCGCATTTTGCATCACCAGAATGTCGTCTTCTTTCACATCGAGTTTCGGGTCGTCGATGCGATTGGCCAAATCCTCCAGCGATTCGAACACCACCGCGCGGCCGGTGTGCTGCATCAGCTTCGGGCTAGCCGCAGCCTGCTTGATGATCGCGCCTTCCGGCGCCAGATTGCCGCGCAGCACAGCGATGCTGCCGCCCTTGAAAATAGGATCGTTGAACGGACGCACCACGTCCTGCTTCCATGCGGGGGCCGCCGCCTTGATGTTTTCACCCAGCGTGTCGCCGGTGACGGTCAAGGCATCCAGATTCAACAACTTTTTGATTTCACGAAGTATGACCACCAGGCCGCCGGCCTTCTCCAGGTCTTCCATATAGTGCTGGCCCGTCGGCTTCAAATCGACCAGCACCGGTGTCACACGACCCATCTTGTCGAACGCATCGAGATCAATCTTGATGCCGAGGCGCCCCGCCATCGCGGTGAGATGTACAATCGCATTGGTCGAGCCGCCCACCGCCAGCAACACGGTCAGCGCGTTCTCGAACGCATCAGCCGTCATGATCTTGTCGGGTGTGAGCTTCTCCTTCGCCATCGCTACCGCGCGCGCGCCGCTGGCTTCGGCGTGACGCAAGCGGTCGGCCATCACCGCTGGGGTGCAGGCGCCGCCGGGCAGCATCATGCCCATCGCCTCAGTGCATAGCGCCATGGTACTGGCGGTGCCCATCACCATGCAGGTGCCCGCTGAGGGCGCGAGCTTGTTGTTGATCTCGCCGATTTCCTGCTCGGAGATTTCACCCGCGCGATACTTGCCCCAGAAGCGACGACAGTCGGTGCAGGCGCCAAGACGCTCGCCTTTGTGGTCGCCGGTAATCATCGGCCCGGTGACCAGCATGATCGCCGGCACATTGGCACTCGCAGCGCCCATCAGCAACGCAGGCACGGTTTTGTCGCAGCCGCCGATCAGCACCACCGCATCGACCGGCTGGCCTTTAATCATCTCTTCGGTGTCCATCGACATCAAATTGCGCAAATACATGCTGGTCGGATACGCGAACGATTCATGCAGCGTAATCACCGGAAACTCCACCGGCAGCCCACCCGCCAGCATCACGCCGCGCTTTACCGCCTCGATCAGATCCGGCACGTTGCGGTGGCAGGCGTTAAAGCCGCTGAAAGTATTGGTGATGCCGACGATGGGCCGGTCCAGCGCGTCATCGGTGTAGCCCATCGCCTTGATGAAGGCCTTGCGCAGGAACAGGGAGAATTCTTCGTCGCCGTAAGCCGTGAGGCCTTTGCGCATGCCGCGTTTGGGGGTTGCCATTGGATTTTCCTTGCTGGTGTGTTTTGTTTCCAGCCCGTATTTTACGGCGACCGTGACGCTCGCGGAATATTCTTTATCTTCAACCCGCCTCAATATCGGACACGCTACGCTCGCCGGCGCTTGCTTTCAGTGATCGCCCTGCCCTGCTCTTTGAGAATTTCGATCATGCGCTGAGCTGCGGTCGACAGATATCCGTCCTTGCGGTAGTAGACGCCCATCCTGCGTACGATTTTAAATCCCTCCACGGGCAGCTCAACCAGGTCGTATCGCTGCTTCGCTTTCCGCACCACAGTATTCGAGCTTTGAATGAGCAGGTTCGACGATGCAATAACAGGAAGCCGCAGTTCGAGAGAATTGGATTCCATAAGCAGCTGGGGAATTTTCAGTCCTCTGTCCTCGAACAACTTGCAAAACGTTTTCCAGCTCGATGCATCAATATCCGACGACCATTGCTCGTTGACCAAATCAGCCAACGTGACGCGCTTGCACTTCGCAAGACGATGATTTGATGACGCGTAAACCACTCTACGGTCACAAAACAGGTGCTCGCAAGCAAAATCGGCTGGCATGGACGGCCGCAAAGTGTTGACAATGAAGTCCACATCTCCATTCTGCAGCAAGGTGGCAATCTGGTAGCTGGCCACAACGTTTGCCCTCAGTGAAACTCCCGGTGACTCTTTGAGCAAAGCAGCGTAGGCGTCGGAAACGCTGTATTCCGATAGTCCGGGTGTCGCTCCTACCCTGATGAGTCCCGTACGCCCGCTCACAAGGTCTGCGGCCTCGTGCCGAATATCGTCAAGCACCAGTTGCAGCCTGCCGGATTGCGCGTACAGTGCCGCCCCCACCTCGGTCAGTTCCACGCCTTTGGGTGTTCGGCGCACGAGCTTGCCGCCGACGGATTTTTCAAGCCGCCGCAGGCTCTTGCTGAGTGCAGTGGTGCTCATGCCCAATGCCTCGGCGGCGCGCCCCAGATTCAAGTGCGCGGCCACCTCTTTGAAATAACGTATATCGCGGATTTCCATATGTAACCAGAATTCATCGAGTTTGAACTCTTGGATCATTGCGGAGTACGGGGCCGGGTGTCAATCTATGTTGCATCGTGAGCAACCCGCAACAAGGAGACATCATGAACACCACCCTCAGGGCGTTATGTATCGCGGTCTGGTTGTCTGCATCGGCAGGTACGGTTTGCGCACAGAGCTTTCCGAACAGGCCGGTTCGCATAGTTGTTCCCGCAAGTCCTGGCAATCCGTCGGACATCGTCGCGCGCATCATCGGCCCCAAGCTAAGTGAGTATTGGGGACAGCCTGTTGTATTCGAGAACCGCCCCGGAGCAGGAGGCGTGCTGGGCACAGCCCTAGTGGCAAAAGCTGCCCCCGATGGTTACACGCTCCTGATTGCCGTTGGTGCGTTTATCGCCAGTGCCGCGCTGCAGCCCAACGACTAAGGTTAGATCGTGCGAAGCCACGATCTGAACCGTTTGTTGGACGAGCCCGGCCCCGAGCGCGTCAACTCGAAGACCCCAAGCAAATA
>JAYVQD010000513.1:0-15630 GCA_043777275.1 Nitrosomonadales bacterium | reverse complement strand
CCAAGCGCCTGATCTATCGCGGGCTTGAAGTGCCGCTCACAGACGCACTCCAACTGGAGCACGCAGCGTTGAAAGACATACTCGCGTCCGCGGATTACGCGGAAGGACTCGCTGCATTTGCGGAAAAGCGCCCGCCGCAATTCGGGCGCGGGACTTAGCCGGTCGCCGCTCCAGATGATTTATAAATAAATGTTTAAAATCAAATACTTACATAATTCCCTTGGTTACGCCCACAACTCCCGGGCCACGCGATGAGCGAAAAAGACGTATCGATTTTTCGCAGCAAGGCGGAGCACGTTGCGCATCGCCTGCTGGAGCGCATCATCGACGCGCGCCTGAAGCCCGGCGCGACCTTCGCCACCGAAGCGGAACTGTTGTCGCAGTTCAACGTGAGCCGGCCCACGCTGCGTGAAAGCCTGCGCATGCTCGAATCGCAGGGCGTGCTCGCCGTAAAACCGGGGCCCGGCGGCGGCATCATCGTCGGCGCGCCGAGCATCGATTTGCTGGCGCATGGCCTGTCCGTGTTTCTGCGCCTGCACGAGGTGCCCTTCATCACGGTGATCAAGGCGCGCGAGGTGATCGAGCCGGCGCTGGCGCGCGAAGCGGCGCTCCACGCAACCGAAGCCGACTTGGCGGCGCTGGCGCAATCGATCTCGCGCATGAAGGCGCTGCTGGGGGATGCCGATCAAGACGCTTTCATCGAAGAGAATCGGGTGTTTCACCGCATCATCACGCAGGCCAGCGGTAACAAGGTGCTGGAGGCATTCTGGTCCACCATCACGGTACTCGAGGCCGGCCAATTGCGCGACATCCGCTTTTCGGTCGGCAACCAGGCGCACGTGGCCGAAGCGCATGAACGCATACTCGCCGCATGCCGCGCGCGCGATGGTGACGCCGCTGCCGCAGCCATGCATCAGCACGTGAGCGGGCTGGAGAGTCTGGTGCGCACGCATTACCAGCATATGCTCACCGATCCCACGGCCGTTGTTGCGCGGCCTGGGCGCGCGCTGGGCCAACCTACCTGACATTGAATTTAAAAAGGAGAGTACGATGGATTTCAAACTGACCGACGAGCAACGCAGCATGGTGGGCACGGTGCGCGAACTGAGCCAGGATCTGTTCAAGCCCAACGCGCGCAAGTACATGGACGGCACCTTCCCGTGGGACAACATCCGCGCGCTGGCGAAGATCGGCGTGCTCGGGATGGCGGTGCCGGAGGAGTACGGCGGGCTCGGCCTGCCGGTGCTCGATACCGCACTGGTGATCGAAGAAATCGCCAAGGGCTGCTACGTCACCGCGATGGCGGTGATGGGCGAAGTGGGCGTGCAGTGCAAGATCATCGACAACTTCGCGCCCGAAAGCATCAAGCGCCGCCTGCTGCCCGGCGTCTGCACCAGCGAAGTGATACTCGCCGTGTGCATGACCGAGCCGCACGCCGGCACCGATGTCGCGAACTACCGCACAAATGCCGACATCAAGGGCGACAAACTCATATTGAACGGCGTGAAAACACTCATCAGCCGCGTCGATGAAGCGCAGGCTTTCGTGGTGTTCAGCCGCGTCAACAAGCAGCCGGGCCGCGAAGGCATCGGCTGCGTGCTGATCGAGCGCGGAACGCCGGGGTTTGAATGCACCGCGCGTTATCACACCATGGGCGGCGAAAATCTCGCGGAGATACAGTTCAACAACTGCGAACTGCCGCTGGAAAATCTGATTATCAAGGAAGATGGTTTCCGCAAGTTGCTGAACGCGTTTAACACGCAACGCTGTTTGAATCCCAGCATCTCGCTCGGTCTGGCGGAAGCCGCACTGGAAGAATCCGTGAAATATGCGCGCGACCGCACCGCGTTTAACCGCCCGATCGGCGAGTTCCAGGCGATCCGCCACAAGCTGGCCGAGATGTATCGCGACATCGAAGCCAGCCGCTCGCTGCTGTATCGCGCCTGTGCGACGGCGAACCCGTTTCCCGATCCCTACATGGCTGCGATCGCGAAGATCACCGCCAACGAAATGTCGCTGCGCGTCACCAACGACGCCATCCAGATACACGGCGGCTTCGGTTTCACCGATGAGTTTCCGGTGTCGCGCTACTACCGTGGCGCGCGCTACGGCACGCTGGGCGGCGGCACCACCGAAACGCTGAAGGATCTGGTCGGCAAAAAGCTCATGAGCGATTTTCCGATTGACGGCTTCCTCGGCATGGGCACCTTCTAGCCATGAGATCGTTGCTGTTTGTGCCGGGCGACGACGAACGCAAAATCGCCAAGGCGCTCGAGTCCGCAGCGGATGCGCTGATTCTTGATCTCGAGGACGCCGTGGCGCCGCCGCGTAAAGCCGCCGCGCGCGATATTTGCGTGAAAGCGCTGCGCGGCGCGAACGATGCAAAAACCTCAAAGGCGTTGTTCGTGCGCATCAACGCGCTCGACACCGCTGACGCCGTGTTGGATCTCGCTGCGGTCGTTGCTGCCAAACCATTCGGCATCGTGCTGCCCAAATGCCGCCATGGCGACGATGCGCGGCGTCTCGCGCGCGAGTTGGACGCGGCGGAAGCGCGCGCGGGCCTCGCGTACATCACGCCCGGCAGCATACGCATACTGGCGATTGCCACCGAAACCGCCGGCTCGCTGTTTGGCCTCGGCAGCTATGCCGAGCCGCCTATACCGCGTCTCTTCGGCATGATGTGGGGTGGCGAAGACCTCGCGGCCGATATTGGCGCTATGGCCAATCGTGACGCGAATGGCCGCTACACCGCGCCGTTCGAGTTGGCGCGCACGTTGTGTCTGCTCGGCGCGGCGGCGGCATCGGTGCTGCCCATAGACGCTGTGTATACCGATTTTCGCAACAGTGACGGCCTCAGGGCCGAAGCGCTGGAAGGCCTGCGCGACGGTTTCGGCGCAAAGGCCGCGATACATCCCGCACAGGCCGCGGTGATCAACGAGGCGTTCATGCCGTCACAGGCCGATATCGAACGGGCGCGGCAAGTGGTGGCGGCATTCGATGCCGTGGGTGAAGCCGGGGTTGCCGCCATCGACGGAAAAATGCTCGACCGCCCGCATTTGCGCAGCGCGCGGCGCATGCTGGATCGCGCGCGCGAAGCGGGTGTAACCGGCTAGTTAGAAACGCATTTTGGAGGCAGTTATGTCCGCAGTACCAGTAACTTCTGCACCGCCATCCGCATCGCCCGACGTGAAATCGAATTACCCGCTGTCGGGCATCACGGTGATCGATTTATCCCATGTTTATAACGGGCCGTACGCAACTTTTTTGATGGCCATGGCCGGCGCGCAGGTGATCAAGGTCGAGCCGCTCGGCGGCGAGCATTTGCGCAGTCGCGGCGACATGGGCGGGGCGGCGCTACCCTTCGCGATGCTCAACTCCAACAAGAAACCGGTGACGCTGAATCTCAAGTCCGAAAAGGGCCGCGATCTGCTGCGCGAATTGGTGGCGCGCGCCGACATTCTCGTGGAGAACTTTGCGCCGGGCGTTACCGACCGTTTGGGTATAGGCCCGGCGGACTTGCACAAGATCAATCCGCGACTGATCTATGGATCGAGTTCGGGTTACGGCAAAAGCGGCCCTTATCGCGACTACCCCGCGATGGATTTAGTCATGCAGGCGATGTGCGGCGTGATGCATACCACCGGCTTTCCAGATCAGCCGCCGGTCAAGGCCGGCGCCGCCATGTGCGATTTCAGCGCGGGCATTCATCTGTATGCCGTGATTATGACGGCACTGTATGAGCGCGAGCGTACTGGCAAGGGCCGCGTCGTCGAAGTGTCCATGCAGGACGCAACCTATGCGTCGCTGGCGTCGAACCTGGGCATGCTGCATGCCCGTGGCGCGGACGCGCCCGCACGCACCGGCAACCGGCATGGTGGTCTGGGCATCTCGCCTTACAACGCCTATCCCACCCAAGACGGCTATGTGGTGCTCAACGCGCCCGGTGACCACCATTTTCGCTCGATACTCGATGTCATGGGCCGGCCCGATCTCAAAGACGATCCGCGATTCCTGACCCGATCAACCCGCGTCGACAACTTCGCCTCCGTCGATGAGCTGATCGAAGGCTGGACCAAAACGTTATCGAGAAACGAAGTGGCGCGGCGCATGCTCGCGGCAGCGGTACCCTGCGCGCCGGTGCGCGACCTCTCTGAAGTGATGAACGACGAAAACATGCACGCGCGCGGCAGCCTGCAATGGATGGAGCATCCCGATCTTGGAAGGGTCGTCCTGCCGCATTCGCCACTGGTGTACGAAGGGACAGAGCGCCTACCGATCGAGCCCAGCCTGCGGCTGGGCGCCAGCAATCACGACATCTTCGGTGACTTGCTGGGCCATACGGAAGCAGAGTTGGCGGCTTACCAGGCGGAAGGCGTTATCTGATCGCGGCCTTTACATGCGAAATACGCCAAACCGCGTCGGCTCGATGGGCACGTTGGCGGCGATTGCGAGACCCTGCGCCAGCTTCATGCGCGTATCGCGCGGGGAGATGATACCGTCGTCCCACAGGCGCGCGGTGGCATAGTAGGCGCTTGACTGGCGCGCGTATTGTTCGAGTATCGGCTGCTTGAATGCAGCCTCGTCTTCGACGCTCCATGCGGTGCTGTTTTTCTCAAACGCATCACGCTTTACTTGCGCCAGCACGCCCGCCGCCTGCTCACCGCCCATCACCGAGATGCGCGCGTTGGGCCAGGTCCACAAAAAGCGCGGACCGAATGCGCGGCCGCACATGCCGTAGTTGCCGGCGCCGAAGCTGCCGCCGACGATCACGGTGAACTTCGGCACGTTGGCACACGCAACCGCCGTCACCATTTTTGCGCCGTCTTTGGCGATGCCGCCGGTTTCCGCTTTCGCGCCGACCATGAAGCCGGTGATGTTCTGCAAAAACACCAACGGGATGTTGCGCTGGCAGCACAACTCGATAAAGTGCGCGCCCTTCAATGCCGACTCCGAAAACAAAATGCCGTTGTTGGCGACGATGCCCACCGGCCAGCCGTCGATGCGCGCGAAGCCGGTCACCAGCGTGGCGCCGTAGCGTGCTTTGAATTCGTCGAACTCGGAACCATCGACGATGCGCGCAATGATCTCGCGCACATCAAACGGCGTGCGCGGATTGGCGGGGATCACCCCGTCGAGTTCGGCGGCGTCCAGCAGCGGCGCTTGCGCCGCTTCGCGGTTAATATGTAAGTATTTGTTTTTATTGATATTTTTTATGGACGAACGCACCAGCTCCAGCGCGTGTGCATCGTTGTCCGCGAGGTGATCGGCCACGCCCGACAAGCGCGTATGCACATCCGCGCCGCCGAGCGCCTCGGCGCTGACGATTTCACCGGTGGCGGCTTTCACCAGCGGCGGCCCCGCCAGAAAAATCGTGCCCTGATTTTTGACGATGATGGTTTCGTCGCTCATCGCGGGCACGTACGCGCCGCCGGCGGTGCACGAACCCATCACACACGCGATCTGCGCAATGCCCTCGGCGGACATGCGCGCCTGATTGTAAAAAATACGTCCGAAGTGTTCGCGGTCGGGAAACACCTCATCCTGACTCGGCAAATGTGCGCCGCCGGAATCGACCAGGTAAATGCACGGCAAGTGATTTTCGCGCGCGATCTGCTGCGCGCGTAAATGTTTTTTCACCGTCAGCGGGTAATAGGTGCCGCCTTTCACCGTGGCGTCGTTGGCGATGATGACGCAGGTGTGGCCGCTGACGGCGCCGACGCCGGTGATGATGCCCGCCGAAGGAACGGCTTCGTCATAAACCGCGTGCGCGGCCAGCGGTGAGAGTTCGAGAAACGGTGTGTCGCGATCCAGCAGCGCAGCGACGCGTTCGCGCGGCAGCATCTTGCCGCGGTTGACGTGGCGGCTGCGTGAGGCTTCATCGCCGCCACGCGTGGTGGCGGCGGTAATTTTTTCAAATTCAACCATGCGCTCGCGCATTGCTTGCGTTGCCGCGGTGAATTCAGCGCTGCTGGTTTTGAGTTTGCTTTTGATCGCAGGCATGGTCAGGCTTCCGCGAGTTCCGCTTGATAGCGTGCGAGCATGTGCGTGTCAAGGCACGCGAAAACAATCTTCTCGAACAAAGCGTCGCGCGCCGCTGCGCGGCACTCGCGCACCGCGATCGCTACCGCCTGTTCCAGCGGATAACCATAGACGCCGCAACTGATCGCGGGGAACGCGATGGTTGTGATCGCATGTTTCGCGGCGAGCGCGAGACTTGTACGATAACAAGCCGCCAGCAACTCAGGCTCGCCCGCGTGACCGCCCTGCCACACCGGGCCCGCCGTGTGGATGACGTATTTCGCGGGCAGCTTGCAGCCGCGCGTGATTTTTGCCTGCCCGGTGTCGCAGCCGTGCAGCGCGCGGCATTCGGTGAGCAACGCAGGCCCCGCCGCGCGGTGTATCGCGCCATCCACACCGCCGCCGCCGAGTAATGCGGTGTTCGCCGCATTGACGATGGCGTCTACCTCGAGCGTGACGATATCGGCCTGAATGGCGACCAGAGTTACCATTTGCCCTTGGCGAGCCAGACGTCTATCTGATCGAGCCGGTCTGCGCCCCAGAACGGTTCGCCGTCCACCACGATATACGGCGAGCCAAAGACGCCGCGCTCGATGGCGGCATCGACTTCGTTACGGGTGCGTTCTTTGACTGCGGCGTCGTTAAGCGCGGCGGTCAGCGCACTTTTGTCGATGCCGAGTTTGGCGGCGACGTTGCCGGTAATTTCAGGGCTGGAGATATCGCGGTCTTCGGCGAAGTAGGCGTGATACAGCGCGAGCGCGAGTTTGTTCGCCAGCGCAACATCACTGCTTTGCAGCCAGTAGTAAGCGCGGCACGGCGCAACCGTGTTGACCGGAAATTTTCCCGGCAGCTTGAACGGCACTTTATACCAGCGCGCCGAGCGCAGTATGTCGTGCTGGGCGTAGCTGCCTTTCAGCGGAATGGTCGTCAGCGGTTGTTGGCCGCTGATCTTGAATACCGCACCCAGCAAAATGGGCCGCCAGGTGACGACGCGTCCGTGTTTGGCCGCGAGTGCGTCTATCCGCGTTGCGGCGAAGTAACCATAAGGCGACGAAAAATCGAAATAGAAATCGATGGGATCAGACATGGCGGCCTCCGGTGAGCGTTATTCTCTGCGCAGCGATGCGAGCCGTTCCAGCGCTTCCAACGTTTCATGTTCCAGCGTGATCACCAGTTGCGCGGCGGATAACTCGCGCGCCAGCGGCGCGGCCTGTCCTGCCCACATCGCCAGATAATCCGGGTTGCCCGCTTTGCCGGATGCCGCGCGTAGCGGCCCCGACAACACACCTTGCGCCGGAAACGCGAGCTGCGGTGCATTGCTTGTGTTCATTTCGCGTATGTAACGATTGACGAGACCGCGCGCGGGCTTGCCGGTGAACTTTTCAGTGACGACGGTGGTGTCTTCGCGCGCGGCGAGCAGGCTTTGTTTGTGGATGGGCGGCGCGCCGCTTTCGGTGCAGGGGATGAAAGCCGTGCCGAGTTGCGCGCCTTGTGCGCCGAGCGCGAGCACCGCCGCGATGCCCGCGCCGTCCATGATGCCGCCGGCAGCGACTACGGGGATTTTTACCGCGCGTACGATCATGCGCGTCAGTGCCAGTGTGCCGGTCATCGCTTCATACGGATTGCACAGGTAAGAGCCGCGATGTCCGCCGGCTTCCGCGCCTTGCGCGATAATGAAATCCACGCCCAGCGCTTCGAGATGCCGTGCCTCTTCGACGCACGTCGCGCTGCCGCCGGTTTTGATGCCGCGCTCGCGCATGCGCTTTAAGCGTTCGGCGGGCAAATCGCCCAAGTGGAAGGTGAGCACGGCTGGCCGCAAATCCTCCACCATCGACAACTGTGCATTGAGATCGGGCGCATAGGGCGCGCGTACCGCCGCCGGCGCTGGCAAGCCGAGCGCCTGGTGATAAGCGGCGAGGGCGTCGAGGGCGGCTTTTTGCTGCTCCGGTGCGACCGGTGCCGGCTGCGCGTTCACAAAAAAATTGAGATTGATCGGTGCATCGGTTTGCGCGCGCACGGTTTGAACATCGCGCGCCATAGCTTCGGGCTGGGTATACGCAAAACCAAATGAACCCAGCGCGCCCGCCTTGCTCGCCGCCGCAACCAGTGCCGGCGGGGTAGTGCCGCCTGCCATTGGCGCTTGAATAATCGGTAAGCGTGTGCCGAGTAGCTCGGTCAATGCAGTGGAGAGTCTGGCCATATTTATAAAATATCAAATAAATCATATACTTAAGGCGAAAACCGAAACGTGCCGCGCGACAACACCATGGTAGCGCGGGCATGTTCGGTTGCACACAGGCGCGAGCTTACGCCTGTTCGGCGCGCAACGCGGTAACGCTGCGCCCCGCGACGCCCCAGTTGTCGGTATCGACTTCTTCGATCACCACGAACGTGGTGGCGGGGTCTGTGCCGGGCACGCGCACCATCATGTCGGTGGTATCGCGGATGAGTTGCGCTTTTTGTTGCCGCGTTACGCCTTCGCGCGTCACTTGAATGTGGATGTAGGGCATGGTGTTATTCCTCGATATGCGTGTAGCGCTTGCTCGAATGCGCCCGCAGACAGGTCTCGATGTCGCGCAGACTTTCCCGGTAGGTGAACTGTGCGAAAACCATGTACAGATACTGATCGAGATGCGAAAACGTGAGCGTAGGATATGCCCCCGGGTATTTCGCCACGCAACGGCGAAACGTGTGAAGCGGCAGATACTCCATCAGTTGAGCGAACACCAGCTTGTCCGTATGCATCGAACCCCCTCCAGAAAAATCCGGAAGTTTCCAACACATTGAAATCGGTGACACCCGTGTTAATCATTTATGTACGTAAAATCAGTCGGTTAGATCAAGATCGTCCGCAAATCTCCGGACCGCAGTGGATGTAATTAATAACCATCCCGAAAGGCCGTGGACGCTTGACGCGCCAATGAAACGCCAATTCGACGATCTGATGCTCGGCAGCATCGAGTTGTTTTGCCTCGCGGCGGAAAACGGCGGGTTTACGGCTGCGGCGACGCTGGCGAGCGTCACACCCGCTGCGGTGAGCGGCTCGATTCAGCGCTTGCGGCTCAACGTGCGCCTGTTCGTGCGCACCACGCGGCAAATACGTCTCACCGATGCCGGGCGGGCGTACTTTGAGCAATGCCGCGTTGCGCTAAACCAGCTGGTCGAAGCCGAACGCGAAGTGTGCGGCCAACAATTGAAGCCTTCAGGCCTGTTGCGCATCAGCGTATCGACCCCGTACGGGCACTATCGCCTGCTGCCGCTGCTGCCGGAATTTCGCGTGCGCACCTTGGTGGACTATTTGCTCGGCCACCGACAAGCTGCGGGTGACGCGGTGGAGCGCTGAACGGCAGTGACACACGGCACGCCGAGAGCGGCGTGCCCCTGTATACTGTGCAACATGTTTCGTAACCCGATCTTCGCCGTTTTGCTAACGATTTCCACCGTGGCGGCGGCGCAATATCCCGTGCGCCCGATACTCCTCGTGGTGCCCTATACCGCCGGCAGCGACGCCGATCTTGCCGCGCGCACGCTTGCGCAACACGCGCCGCGCTATCTGGCTGGGCAGTCGATCGTGGTGATGAATCAACCGGGCGCTTCGGGCGCCATCGGCACACTGGCGGTGCGTAATGCCGCGCCGGATGGCTACCGCTTGCTGCTCGCGCGCATCGCGTCGCAGGTGATTTTGCCGGCGACGGATCGCAAGACGCCCTATCGCTGGGATGAGTTCACGTTTCTGTCGGTGCTGGAGACTAACCCGTACGTGTGCGCGGTGCGCGGCAACGCGCCTTACGCGTCGATGAAGGAACTGATTTCCGAGATCGGCAAGCAGCCGGGCAAGTTGAATTTTGCCACCGTGGGTGAAGGCACGATACAAAACTTCGGCCCGCAATATTTGTTCAACCTCACGGGCTTGCCGAAGGACGCGGCAGTTGGTATCCCGTATAAGGGTTCGGGCGAGATCACGGCCTCGCTGCTCGGCGGGCAGACGCACTTTACGTGCAGCAACCTTGGCGCGCTGCTCGGACAGGTTCGCGCCGGTTCGCTGCGGCTGTTGATGACCACCACGCCCGAGCCGCTGAAGGAACTGCCCCATGTGCCCACCGCGCGCAGCCTCGGCTGGCCGGATATGGAGCGGCTCGCCGCATGGTCCGCGCTCGCGGGACCTGCCCGGCTGCCGCGCGACGTGGCCGAGCGCTGGACAAACGTGCTCGCGCAGTTGGCCAAAGACCCCGCGTGGCTGGCGGACGTGGCGAAGCTCGGCGGCATTCCGGCGGTGCGCGGCCCGGCCGACAGCGAAAAATTCGTGCGCGACCAGTATCAGCTCTACGAGCGGTTGGCGCAGCGGCTGGGTTTGCGGCAGTAGCGTTCTGAGGCGCGTGCCGGATTACATTGGCCTTTGCTGCTCAACCCTGCAGCTCGAACAACTCGCGCCCAATCAGCCAGCGGCGTATTTCGGAGGTGCCCGCGCCGATCTCGTACAACTTGGCATCGCGCAGCAGCCGCCCCGCCGGACTGTCGTTCATATAACCCATGGCGCCCAGGCATTGCAGGGTTTGCAGCGCGAGCTCCGTGGCGCGTTCGGCGGAGTACAGGATCGCACCGGCGGCATCGCGCCGCGTGATATTGCCGGCATCGCAGGCCTGCGCCACGGCGTATACGTAGGCGCGGCAGGCGTTTAACGTGGTGTACATATCGGCGAGTTTGCCCTGCATTAACTGAAATTCGCCGATGGCCTGGCCAAATTGTTTGCGGTCGTGCAGATAGGGCAGCGCGACGTCCATACACGCCTGCATGATGCCCAGCGGCCCGCCGGCGAGCACGGCGCGCTCGTAGTCGAGGCCGCTCATCAGCACGTTGACGCCGGCGCCCGCTTTGCCCAACACATTGTCAGCGGGCACTTCGCAATCGACGAACACCAGCTCCGAGGTGCTGGAGCCGCGCATGCCGAGTTTGTCGAGCTTGGGCGAGGCGCTGAAACCGGTGAACGATTTTTCGATGATAAATGCGGTGATGCCGCGCGAACTGGACGCAACTGAGGCCGCGCTATCGGTTTTCGCATAAACCACCAGCGTGTCGGCATCGGGGCCGTTGGTGATCCACATTTTTGTGCCGTTCAATACGTAACGGTCGCCCTTCAAGTCGGCGCGCAGACGCATGCTGACCACGTCGGAACCGGCGCCCGTTTCGCTCATCGCCAGTGCGCCCACGTGCTCGCCGGAAATCAGCTTGGGCAGGTAGCGGCGCTTTTGCGCGTCGCTGCCGTTGCGGCGAATCTGGTTCACGCACAGGTTGGAATGCGCGCCATACGAAAGTCCCACCGAGGCCGATGCGCGGCTGATTTCTTCCAGCGCGATCACATGCGCGAGGTAGCCCATACCGCTGCCGCCGAAATCCTCTTCGACGGTGATGCCGAGCAAACCCAGTTCGCCCAGCATCGGCCACAGATCGCGAGGAAACTCGTTACTGCGGTCGATTGTTGCGGCGCGCGGCGCGATTTTGTCGCGTGCGAAGTTTGCCACGCTGGTGCGCAGTAGTTCCAACGCCTCGTTTAACGGGAATAGAGAGCTCATATAAAATTGTTTAAAAACATATACTTAAATACTTATTGCGGTGGTGCGTGAGTTCCTGTGCCGTGATCCAGGCGGGATCGCCATACCGTGCCTGGCTACGGCAGCAGTTGTGCTTTGCAATATAAGCCAGTATTCTCAAAAAATCCCTCTGAAAACACGAACATAAAGGATATTACTTCAGCGTCGAGCATCGCGTCATTGGTTCGTGCCCCGTTCGCGCTACGGTAATAAAACTATGCAAGCTGTAACCGCTCTGAAACAGTCGCCGCCCGACCCCTCGATTCTGAGCTACCCCATCGCGGACGCACCCGCACCCGGCGCCGTAACGGTCGTCGCGCCCGGTGTGTATTGGTTGCGCATGCCGCTGCCGTTTGTGTTGAATCACATCAACTTGTGGCTGCTCGAAGATGGGGATGGCTGGACCATCGTCGATTGCGGCTTTGCCACGGACGAGGCGCGCGGTTTTTGGGATCAAATCTTCGCGCAGCATCTGGGCGGCAAACCCGTCAAGCGGCTGATCGTCACGCATTTTCATCCTGACCATATCGGGCTGTGCGATTGGTTGTGCGCGCGGTTGGGTGAATCGCACGCACTCGTGCCGTGGATGACCAAAGCCGAATTTTTGCAGGCCCACGCGGTGCGCAACCGCACGGCGGGTACCGAAGCCGCGCTGCTGCTCACGTTGATGACGCGCCACGGCCTTGACGCCGAACGCATCCAATGGATTACCCAACGCGAGCTCCTCTACGACACGGGCGTGCCGAGTTTGCCGCCCGCGCACCGGCGCATACGCGATAACGAATCCATCGCCATTGGTGCGAACACTTGGCGTGTGGTGGTGGGTTACGGTCACGCGCCGGAGCACGCCAGTTTGTATTGCGAAACGCTCGGCGTATTTATCGCGGGCGATATGCTGCTGCCGCGCATTTCCACCAACGTGAGTGTATGGCCGGTGGAGCCGGAGGCCGATCCGGTGGGTGAGTTTCTGGAGTCGCTAACCCGCTACGCCGCGCTCGACACCAACACCCTGGTGCTGCCGTCGCACGGTCTGCCGTTTCGGGGCATGCACGCGCGCATCGACGCACTGCGCGAACACCATCGCGTGCGGCTCGATCGTTTGATCGAGGCTTGCGTGACACCGCAAAGCGCGGCCGATATTCTGCCGATATTGTTCGACCGCAGGTTCGACGATCACCATTTGCTGTTCGCCATGGGCGAGGCCATCGCGCATTTGAATTACCTGATGCATCGCGGGCAGTTGCGCCGCATCGTGAATAACAATGGCAACTATCAGTTTCAACGCGTGGAGAATTCCTGAATGAGCACGACTGAACAGCAAAAACCCGCAGGTACTTTTGATCCTGCAGAAACGATGCAGCTCTACGCCGACATCGCGCGCAAGAGCGGCGCGTTACTCACCCGCGCCATGCAAAAAGCCGGCGCCCATCCGCAAAAGGCATTTGACGATGAGCTGGGCATTGCGCGCGCGTTTTTCGACGCCTGGGTAAAAATGGCCAGCGACCCCGCGCAGATGATGCAGACGCAGATGAAGGCGTGGCAGGACTACGCCGCGTTGTGGCAGAACACGCTGCTCGCCATGAGCGGGCAAAAATCCGCGCCGACGATAGCAACGCACAAAAGCGACCGCCGCTTCCGGCACGACGATTGGCAAAACAAATTTCTGTTCGATTATTTGAAGCAGTCGTACCTGATTGCCGCACGCCATTTGCACAAAGCCATGTGCGACGTGCAGGGGCTGGACGAAACCGCAGCGAAGAAAGTCGATTTTTATACGCGGCAATACATTGATGCGCTGTCGCCCACCAATTTTGCGCTCACCAATCCGCAAGTGCTGGCTGAGACCATACGCACGGGCGGCAAGAATTTACTCAAAGGATTCAACAACTTACTGGACGACCTCGCGCGCGCTGACGGCACCGGTCTGCGCGTGAAAATGGTCGATGGGCGTGCCTTCAAGATGGGCGAAAACATTGCCGCGACGCCGGGCAAAGTGGTGTTCCAGAATGACTTGTTGCAGTTGATTCAATACGCGCCGACGACAAAAGAGGTGTATCGCCGGCCGCTGTTGATCGTGCCGCCGTGGATCAACAAGTTCTACGTGCTCGACATGCGCGCGGATAACTCATTTGTGCGCTGGGCGGTGGAACAGGGGCACACGGTGTTCATCGTGTCGTGGATCAACCCCGACGCAAAACATGCCGCCAAATCGTTCGAGGACTATCTCAACGAAGGTACGCTGGCGGCGATCCAGGCGGCGTTGGACGCCAGCGGTGCGCAAGACCTCAACCTGATCGGCTTCTGTCTCGGCGGCACCCTCACGGCGTCAACCTTGGGATACCTGACTGCGAAAAACGACAAACGCGTGGCCAGCAGCACTTTCTTCGCCACGCTGGTGGATTTTGAGCAAGCGGGCGAACTCGAAGTATTCATCGACGAGCAGCAGATCGCCGCGCTGGAAAAACGCATGAACAAACGCGGCTACCTCGAAGGCTCGGAGATGGCCACCACCTTCAACATGCTGCGCGCCAACGATTTGATCTGGTCGTTCGTGGTGAACAATTACCTGATGGGCCGCGATCCGATGCCGTTTGATCTGCTGTATTGGAATGCCGATTCCACGCGCATGCCCGCCGCCATGCACAGCTACTACCTGCGCAATATGTATCTGAAAAATCTGCTGCGCCAACCGGGCGGCCTCGTGCTCAACGGCACACCGATTGATTTGTCGAAGGTAAAGACGCCGCTGTATTTTGTCTCCACCGTCGAAGATCACATCGCGCCGTGGAAAACCGTCTACGCCGGTGCGCGCGTGTTCAACAGTCCGGTGCGTTTTGTGCTCGGCGGTTCGGGCCACATCGCGGGCATCGTCAACCCGCCGTCGGCCAACAAGTATGGCTACTGGACCAACGACAAATTGGGTGATGACGCCGATGCGTGGTTAAGCAGCGCGAAGCAACATGCCGGTTCGTGGTGGACAGACTGGCAGCAGTGGGTGGATAAACACGGCGGTGGCAAAGTTACCGCACGCCCGCCCGGCAAAGGCAAGTTGAAAGCGCTGGAAGACGCGCCGGGGTCTTATGTTAGTGTTCGTTTGGATCGTGCGGCAGGGGCTTAAGTAATGTAGACGTGCCGGCCTCGCTGTAAAACAAACGGAGGCCGACTTGAAATTCCTGTTTGCAGCAGTAGCGCTGGCGCTGATTGCGCCCGCGGCAGCATTCGCCCAGGCGCCCACGGCGTACCCCACCAAACCCATACGCTACATCGTGCCCTTCCCCGCAGGCGCGTCGCCCGACATCGTGGGCCGTTTAATGGCCGATCGCTTGAGCCGCATCTGGGGCCAGCAGGTGGTGGTGGACAACCGCGCGGGCGCGGGCGGTACGGTGGGCGCCGGTATCGCGGCGCGCGCCGCACCCGACGGCTACACCTTGTTCCAGTGCAATATTGCATCGAGCGCCATCGCGGCGTCTCTATATTTGAAGTTGCCGTACGATCACCAGCGCGATTTTGCCGCGATCACGCGCATCGGCACCACTGCCAGCGTGCTGATCGTGCATCCCGCCGTGCCGGTGGCGACCGTGGCGGAACTCATCGCTCACGCTAAAGCCAGCCCCGGCAAACTGAGCTACGGTTCGTCCGGCGCGGGCACCTCGCCGCATCTGGGCATGGAACTATTCAAAACCATGGCGAAGATCGACGTGGTACACATTGCTTACAAGGGCGCGCCGCAAGCGTTGTCTGATCTGATCGGCGGGCAGGTGCCGGTGGCGATTTCCAATATTCCGGCGTACCTGCCGGCGATTCATTCGGGCCGCGCCCGCGCGATTGCGGTGACGAGCTTAAAGCGCGCCTCGCAATTGCCCTCGACGCCCACCATGGACGAATCCGGGTTGAAGGGGTTCGAGGTGACATCGTGGTACGGCGTGTGCGCGCCCACGGGTACGCCCGCGCCGGTGCTGGGCAAGTTGCACGCAGACATGAGTAAAGTGTTGCTGGCGCCGGACGTGAACCAGCGCATGACCGA
>JAYVQD010000512.1:0-3960 GCA_043777275.1 Nitrosomonadales bacterium | reverse complement strand
GCACGCGCAGGATGATCTCGCGCGGGGTAGCGGCCGGCGCGAGCATGCCGTACCACTGCGCCGATTCGTAACCCGCCACGCCGGCCTCGGCGATGGTCGGTATCTCCGGCGCACTCGGCACGCGCGCGACAGTGGTAACCCCCAGCGCACGCAAGCGGCCCACGCGCACCTGCTGAATAGTGCCCAGCATCGACGCCACGGTTACCGGCACATGCCCCGACACCACCGCGATAATCGATTCACCGCCGCCGCGATACGGCACGTGATACAGCCTTGTGCCAGTCATGTAGAGCAACAGCTCCATGCCCATCTGCGGATTGGTGCCGAAGCCCGGCGATGAATAATTGATTGCGCCGGGCTGCTGCTTCGCCATCGCCACCAGCTCCTTCACCGATTTCACCGGCAACGACGGATGCACCACCAGCAGCAGCGCCTGCTTCACCGCCTGCGTAATCGGCGCGAAATCGCGCAACGCATCGTACGGCACTTTCCTGAACGTAGCCGGGTTAATCGCCAGCGTGCTGATGCCCATCACCAAGGTGTAACCGTCCGGCGGTGCTTTCGCTGCAACTTCATGGCCGATCATGGTGCTCGCGCCCGCGCGGTTTTCAACAATCACCTGCTGCCCCAGCCGCTCCGTCAATCCCGGCGCCACAGTGCGCGCGACGATATCCGCGCCGCCGGGTGGCGAGGTCGCCACGATGATGCGGATGGGGCGTGACGGCCAGATTTGGGCGCATACGCCGGGTGCCACGCCGATAAAAAGCACTGACAACAGGCTAGCCTTCCACTTCATCATAAAACCCTCCGCAACGGCTAAATACGATAGGTGCCGCCTAATCTATCATCACTCGCAATTGGCGTGTCGCTGCGCTAGGGGCCATCGCGGCGTGGGCGCGTGAACCAGAACGCCCATGCAATCAGAAAAACCTGCAACGGTAGTCGCGCCCACAGTACAGCCTGACTGTAGTCAAAATACAATTCCGGGTGAATTGCCATCTGGATGTTAGCTGGAGTTACCGCAACAATCAGCGCAATCATGCCCCACGCCGCAAGCCGCTCGCTGCGACGGAACAACAACATCACGCCCAACAGCATTTCAGCCGCGCCGCTCACATAAACGAGCACAAGGTGCCATGGCATATATGCCGGCATGATACTTACATAGAACTGCGTGTGTATAAAGTGATTGGCGCCAGCGAGCACAAAAAGAACGCCGAGTAGCCACTTCAGAATGTCACGCGTATGGCGCATACTGTCGAGCACGAATTATTGCGCCGCAGGGCCGCTACGCACGAGCCTGCAACGTCGCTGCGCATCACTACCACGGCAGCGACGACCACAAACTGCCACATGCTCACCCCTGCGCTTTGGCAATACGAATACTATCTCCCGCCAACCGACGACATGGATGATGGGCCAGACGCGAGAACGTGTGCCGTCGCCACATCATAGGATCCAAACACCTGCTGCAGGGTCTTCACCTCGGGCAGCACATAAACGACCGCGCGGCGAATCGCAAAAACGGGGCCAATGTAGGCGTCGTAGAAAGCCGCCGGCACGTTGATGCAACCATATGATATGCGGTTGTCTTCAGTGGTCGGTGAAGCGAGCCGCTCCAGCCGGCGTTCAGTCGAGTTTGTGGTGAGTACACGATGCATCGACAGTGCACCGTCGTAGTCCACCCATACGACGTCCTCGCCTCGCGTGTTGTGACCGCGTTCAGCGACGAATCGCCCGGCAGGCGTGGTTCGTTCGGCTGGCAACACCTCGGCGACCGGTTTTGAGCCGATACCGGGCACCGATTCGTCGCCCTTGGCGGCGCCCAGAAGCACGGGCGCAGCGCCTCGCAAGCGCGCGCCCGCATCGAAGACATAAACCCGCGCGTGTTTTTTGTCGATGATGACAAAGTCCGATTGACCCGCATTGCGCGAGTCAGCTACCCAGTCGGCCACGTGGCGAACATCGGGGGAGACCTTTTCAGTTCCGAAATCGGCGAAACGGGCACCCCCTGTATCAACCCCGGCAACAACACCAGTGCCGGGCGCAGAAAGAAAGTCCAGCCGAGCAGAGCCGACAACGCAAGGAACCACGATCGCCAGAATACCTGCGCCAGCTAGTAGCCCCCGGCGCATCGCCGCAGCCATATCAGTCCCCGCCGCAACCGCCACAGAAGGACGAATAGTCATCCTGATGATTCAATCATGACATGTGACAAAGAAACGCTTCACGACCATGGCGCGGGACCCTCAACCAGCAAGGAATCGCCGCGCAGATGCGTGCCGCTCAGTTGCGGTCGGCGCGCGCCACACGCTCCGCAGACATGTTGCTGGGTCGGTCGAACCACGGTTCATGTTGCCGGAGGTACCGGAACCGCTCTGCATTGGGGGCTGTGTTGCCGGAGTGGTGGGTGAGGCCTTCGGGCTGTCGGTGGCGGTCGGATTGGTGGGGGTGCCCGTTTGCGCGTAGGCAAAGCCCATTGCGCCAACTACTGTGACGGCGGCGGCTGTAGAGATAAGGAACTCTGATGCTTTCATGGGAATACTCCTAGTATAAGATTAAGGTTTAAGCGGATCGCCGGAATGTCCGATGACCGCAGCTTGGCTACATCAAGCAATAGTGTCCGTGCGGTAGCGCACGTTTCGGAACATTCGCGAACACCCGCGCGCGGGAACCGCACTTGGTCAGCGCGTAACGACGTAACGGACGGGAGGGCCACGTTTGCGCCTGCACGCCGCCGACTCCGGCAGCAGCGCCGTCAACAGCAGCCTTGATGCGGCAGTTTGCGCAATCATTCGCATCACGCCTACTTCAACCCAGCCGAGCGCGCCACTTCCTCGAACGTCTTGATCTGCCCGCGCAATATCTTGTCGAATTCTTCCGGCGTGCTCGGCGCGGGAACGAAGTCGATGGCATCCATCTGCTTTTTAACATCCGGCATGCCGAGCACGGTCGCTACGTCCTTGCTGACGCGATTGATGATCGCGCGCGGCGTGCCGGTCGGAACGATCAGCGCGTGCGCGGCGTCGCGCCGGAAGGTCGGCAGCAATTCATAGAGCGAGGGCACGTCGGGCAGCAGCGGCGAGCGCTGCGGCGTCACCACCGCCAGCGCGACCAAGCGCCCATCGCGGATCATGCCCAGCGCGGGCCCCAGGCCCGGCACGCCCCAATGCACGCGCCCGGCCAAAATTTCGATCAGCACTTCCGGCTGGCCCTTGAACGCAACGTGCGTGGCCTTGAAACCGCCGGACATGCGAAAGCGCTCCGCCGTCATGTGAATACCGCTGCCCGCGCCCGCCGAACCGAACAGTATCTTGCCCGGACGCTCGTTCGAGAGGGCGATCAACTCCTTGATCGATTTGACGCCGAGCGAGGGGTTGACCACGATCGCGCCGGTTGAATAGCCAATCTGCGCGACGCTCGCAAAATCCTTGAGCGGATCAAAGCCCTGATTGCCGCGCAACACCGACGTGATGGCAAAGGAAGCGGAGATCAGCAACATCGTATAGCCGTCCGGCGTGGCCTTCGACGCCATCGCCGCGGCAATGGCGCCGCCAGCGCCCGCGCGATTTTCGATCACCACCGGTTGCGCCCATAGCTCCGCGAGCTTGGGCGCGATCAGCCGCGCCGTCAGGTCGGTCGCGCTGCCCGACGAAAAGCCGACCATCATGCGCACCGGCCGCGCGGGCCACGCCTGCGATTGTGCTTGCGCCAGCGGTGCGAACCCCGCCACAAACCACGACAGCAACGACAACCAACATCCGATCCACTTGCGCATGCACGCCTCCGAGTTGTAGCCGAAACCGCGGGCAGTTGATGTTTAGTGTAGGCCGCTGCGCGCGACTGTCAACTTTCGTACGCTTTCGCACGCATTCACCGCGCGTGATTCGCCTCGGCGCCGCTAGTCCAGCTTGATGTTCGCCGCCTTGGCAATCCTCTGGATTTGCTGAATTTTGTCAC
>JAYVQD010000511.1:0-3964 GCA_043777275.1 Nitrosomonadales bacterium | reverse complement strand
CGCGTTTGAAACCACACTCGGGGCGAGCAGCATACCGCGCGCGCTGGCGGAAGCAGCGGACAACGGCGTTGAAATACACGTATGGTACGCGGGACTTGCCACGCCGGAACTGCATCTCGCGCGCGTGCGCTCGCGTGTGCAACGCGGCGGGCACGATATCCCCGAGGCCGCGATTCGCCGCCGCTTTGAACACAGCCGTTTGAACCTGATTACGTTGCTGCCGAAACTGACCGCGCTGCGCGTCTACGACAACAGCGCAGAGGGCGATCCGCAGGCGGGCGAGACCCCCGCACCCGTGCTGGTGTTGCATTGCATACGCGGTAAGATACTGAACCGTGCGGATTTGCCGTTCGCGCCGGACTGGGCTAAACCGATTGTGGCAGCGGCGCTGAAGGTGGGACGATAGCGCGCAATTGTGTAAACTACATTCTCCGAATATCCATCTACTACGAGAGCAAAGTATGGAACTCAAATCACGGCGTCACACGGTGCAGGACTTGGGCGGGGCGATTGATCTTTGTTACACCAATGGCTGGACCGACGGGTTGCCGGTGGTGCCGCCCACGGCGGATCGTGTGACCGCGATGCTGGATGCGGCGAAAATTGACCCGGCACATCAGCTTGCGTTTATCGAGAACCGGCAGATTTCGGTGACCGCCGAAAAAGTCGCTATCAACGCAGTGATGGCCGGTTGCAAAGCCGAATACATGCCGGTAGTCATGGCGGCGGTGGAAGCGATTGCCGATCCGAAATACGGCTATCACGGCCCGGCCACCAGCACCGGCGGTTCGGCGGTGTTCATGGTGGTGAACGGTCCGATAGCGAAAGAACTGGATATCAATTCCGGCGACAACTTGTTCGGTCCCGGCTGGCGCGCCAATGCCACCATTGGCCGCGCAATCCGGCTGGTGATGCGCAACGTGATCGGCACGCTGCCCGGTGAACTGGATCGCAGCAGTTTGGGGCACGGCGGCAAGTACAGCTTTTGTATCGCGGAAAATGAAGTGGATAGTCCGTGGCCTGCATTGCACACGTCGCGCGGATTCCGCGCCGATCAAAACGCGGTGACGGTGTTTGCCGCGTTCGCGCCGCATCAGATTTCCAACGGTTTGAGCTCAACGCCTGAAGGCGTGCTGACGACGATGTGCGCCAACATGCGCATGTCGGCGGGCACCAATCGCCGTCCGCAATACGCGCTGGTGTTCCCCGGCGAGCATCAACTGGTGATGAAAAAAGCCGGCTGGTCGCGCGAGGATGTGCAGAACTTTTGTTTTGAACACGCCAAGTGTTCGATGGCGGAAATCAAGCGCGCGAACATCGCGCCCGGCCCCATCACGCCGGAAGACGAAACCACAAAAATATCCGTGGTGGAAACGCCGCAGGACTTTATCGTGGTGGCGGCGGGTGGCATTGCGGGCGTGCAATCAGCATTTATACCGGGCTGGGGCGGCAAGAACGGTTCGCAAAGCGTGACCAAGGAGATTCGCAAGCCGTGAGAGGTAATACGTTTTTTAACAAAAGGAGCACAACATCATGACAGTGCAGATATTGGATCCAACCACCGAAGTGTCGGGGCGGCGCATTGCCTATGCACGACGGCCTAAATCGATGGTGGGCCTGCGGGTGGGGCTTATCGATAACACCAAGCACAATTCCGACCAATTGTTGCTGCGTATCGCTGGCATCCTCGAAAAAGAGCATGGCTCGAAGGCGCATATCATCCGCAAGAAAAAAAGCTCGGGCGCCGCACCGCACGCCGAGATCATCGAGGAATACAAGGCCAACTGCGACGTGATTGTCGCGGGCGTCGGCGACTGAGGGTCATGCAGCTCGGGCAGTGTGCTCGACAGCATCGTATTTGAACAGCAGGGTATTCCGTCGGCGTCGATTATTACGCACGTGTTCAGGGCCACGGGTGCGGCGATGGCGCGCACCTGGGGCCTGGAAGGTTTTCGTTTTCTGGAAATGCCGCATCCGATTGCCAACCTCACGCCTGAGCAACTCGATCAGCGCGCGGCGGAAATCACGCCGGAAGTCGTGAAACTGTTGATGGAAGGGCAGGTCGGGTAAAGTTTTTGGCGCAAGCTACCCAGGAGCGCCGGGTTGTGCCGGATTCGCTGCTCGATGAAAACGGCGGCGCGAATCGCCGTGCAGCCTGGCCGCAGATGAAAATCTGCATGCGAGTCTGTGCATTGCTGTTCGCGTGTGTGCCGGCGCTGGCGCAAGCGCAGACCGGCGCTTCGACCGGCTCAGGGCAGGCGTATCCGCTAAAGCCCGTGCGCATCCTCGCGGGTTTCGCGCCCGGCGGCTTCACCGATACCGCCGCGCGCGTCGTTGCTCAGAAGCTCAGCGTGGCATGGGGGCAGCAAATCATCGTTGAAAATCGCACGGGTGCGAATGGTTTGATCGCCGCTGATGTGACGGCCAAGTCAGCGCCGGATGGCTATACGCTTCACATGACATCGGCGGGGCTGATTATCAATCCGATGCTCTACACCAAACAGTCGCGTGATCCGTTGAAAGATTTTACGGCGGTGTCGTTGGTCGCTGACATTCCCAATGTGTTGGTGGTGCATCCGTCGGTGCCGGCCAGAGACATCAAGGGGTTGTTGGCCGTCGCCACGTCAAAGCCGGGCGTGTTGACGCAGGCGTCGGCGGGCGCCGGTTCACCCGGCCATCTGTCGGGCGAGTTGCTGCAGCAGATGACGCAGATAAAGTTTATTCACGTGCCGTACAAAGGCAGCGGTGCGGCGATGATGGATTTGCTCGGCGGGCACATTGATCTGTCGTTTCCGTCGATATCTGCGTCGGTGACCCAAATCAAAGAAGGCAAACTCCGCGCGCTCGGCGTCACCATGGCGAAGCGGGTGCCGATGCTGCCGGACGTGCCGCCGATCGGCGAGAGCGTGGCCGGCTACGAGGTGGTGGGCTGGTACGGCATCGTCGGCCCGGCAGGACTGCCGCGCGATGTGACACTTAAAATCAGCACCGACATCAGCCGCATGCTCGCCGCACCGGATGTGCGCGAGCGCTTCTTGCGCGAGGGCGCGGAACTTGTCGGCAGCACGCCCGACGTGTTCGCTGCGTTTCTGGCACAGGATCAGGGCAAGTGGGCGAAGGTGATTAAGGCCGCTAACATTAAACCGAGCGAGTAGAGCGCGCAGTACGCTCAGCGCTCAGGCAAGCTTTCCGGCCATTTGCAATTCGTCATAGCGCTTGACCAGCGCGCTATAAAGTGCAGCCGGCAATTGCGCATCGGCCTCGGTCATGGCCTCCAGCAGCGCGGCCAACTGCACGTTGTCTTCCGCGCCATCCCATGTTTTTTTGTAGTCGCCGGTTTTGTAGCCGCGATCCTGCCGGAAGTGATTGAGCACGTTCTTCGACACGTATTCACGGAACAGTGCGGCGGGGGTGAGTTCGCAGGCGGCGAACAGCAGCACCAGCAGCGGCAGATTGAGCCGTCGCACCGCTGCCAGCGCGGCGAGCAATTCGAGCTGCTGGCGAATATCAAGCGTCTGCAAGTCGTAGCGCGTGCCGTCGAAATCCAATGCGGCATCGAGTATCCATTCCGCAGTCATCGTTTTGACTGCGGCTGCTTTGTCTCCATCGGCGCGCAGCAGATACTCCGACAATACAAAGTGCCAGATGTCGATCAATTCGATGCGTAATTGCGGCATGTCCGGCGACTGCTTTTTCCACCATTTCCAGCCATAGTGTTCGAGCGCCTCGGTGGCCTCGACCAGTACCGCGCGCAGATAGGCGTGATGTTTGCCGATCCAGCCGGGGTCAATTTTTTTATTCATGCTGTCTTGCAGATCGAGCATGGCGAAGAGCATTTCGGCTGTGGGTGCCTGCATGGGATTCTTTTACTCAGCAGTCGCCAACATAGGCGACAGAAGGAGCTTTGAAGAATGAGCGGACAAGGTGTGGCATTTGCTGGAGCTTCGCGAGCTGCGCCTCGATT
>JAYVQD010000510.1:0-3987 GCA_043777275.1 Nitrosomonadales bacterium | reverse complement strand
CCCAGCCTACCAGCATGAGGCTGAACTCCAGCTTGCTGGCCCGCGTGAAATAAACACTCGACGGCATGGCCTCCACGCGCGTGGCGATGCCGGCGCGCGCAAGCAACTGCGCGATGGCCTGCGCGATTTGTTCGTCGTTGACATAGCGGTCATTCGGCGCGTGCAGCGTCAGCGCGAAGCCGTCGGGGTAGCCCGCTTCGGTCAGCAGTTTTTTCGCGCCGTCTACGTCATAGGCTTCGGGCTTTAATGCGCCGGTATAGCCAAACATGCCTTCGGGCATCAGTTGGCCGCTGGTGACGGCCGCGCCTTCCATCACGCGCTCAACCAGTGCCTGACGGTTGATGGCTTTGGAGATCGCGCGCCGCACACGCAGGTCTTTCAAGGGGTTTTTCTCCAGCGGTTTGCCGGCTTTATCCGTGACAAACGGCGAGCGGTCGCGATTGCTATCCAGATGCAAATACATCAGCCGGTGCGACACGGTGCGATACAAGGTGAGGTCGTTGCTTTTGGCGATGCGAGCAACGTCCGACGTGGGCACGTTTTCGATGGCGCGCACGTCGCCTGCCAGCAGCGCGGCTACCCGCGTGGGGTCGGCGGTGATAATGCGTAACGTCACTTTGTCCCACGCGGATTTCGTTCCCCAATACGCATCGTGGCGCGTGAGTTCAATGCGGTCGCCTTTGGCGTAACGCACAAACTTGAACGGCCCGGTGCCGATGGTGGCTTTGCCGTTGTTGAAATCTTCAGTGGCGGCGCCCGCGGGTGTCGTACCTTTGGCGGCGCGTGCCGACAGGATGAAAATCGTGCTCATATCGTTGGGCATCAGCGGATAGGGCGTAGCGGTTTTGAAACGTATGGTGTACGGATCAACGACGATTTTTTCGGTGATCTGCTTGCTGTAGGTGGCAAACGACGACGGGCTGTTTGGCACATTGGGCACGCGGTCGATTGAGAACACTACATCCGGCGCGGTAAAGTCGCCGCCATCGTGAAACTTCACGCCGCGGCGTAACTTGAATTCCCACGTGAGATCGTCAATCGCGCGCCACGATTCCGCCAGCGCGGGTTTCAATTTCGAGCGTGGGTCTTTGGTGACCAGCGTCTCGAAGATATGCTCGGCCACGTTGTTGTTCGGCGTGAGGTTATGGTAGTGCGGGTCGATAGAAGTGACATCCGCGCTGAGTGCGATGCTGAGTTCTGCAGCATTCACCGGCGTGCCGGACGCCAACGTGCCAAACGCAAACAGGAACACGGCAATCAGACCATTTTTCATGCGTCTTCTCCAGAAATCGAGTGCGTGAAGCATACTTGATTTTAATGCGATTGACAGTATGACGGGCCGCTTCTATGCTGACTCTTTAATGCTTGGAGTTGCCGTATGACTGCCTCAACCGCCAGCGTGCGTAGTTTGGAAATGATCCGCAAGCTGATCGGCTTTCCCACGGTAAGCCGTGACTCGAATCTTGATCTGATCGACTTCGTGCGCGAGTATCTGAAGCCTTTCGACGCCGATGTGCGTTTGACGTTCGATGACGACAGGCGCAAGGCCAATCTGTTCGCCACGCTGGGCCCGCGCCCGAGCGTACACGGGGGTGGCATGGTGTTGTCGGGGCACACCGACGTGGTGCCGGTGCAGGGGCAGGCGTGGGATAGTGACCCCTTCACGATGATAGAACGTGATGGAAAACTCTACGGACGCGGCACGTCGGACATGAAAGGCTTCATCGCGGTGGTGCTGGCCCTGCTGCCGGAGTTTGTGCAGCGCGGGTTGAAGTCGCCGATTCACCTGGCGTTCAGTTACGACGAAGAAGTCGGCTGCATCGGCGTGGGGCGCATGATTCACGATCTCGCGGCCGCGGGCATTAAGCCGCAGGCGTGCATTGTGGGCGAACCGACGCTGATGAGGCCGGTGATCGCGCACAAGGGCAAAAAAAGTTATCGCGCTACCGTGCGCGGGCTGGCGGCGCACTCAGGCTACGCGCCCAGCGGGGTGAATGCGGTGGAAGCGGCGGCGGAGGCGGTGGCGTACTTGAAGCGCATGGCGCGCCGGCATCGCGACAGCGGCCCGTACGATCGCGGCTTCGATGTGGCACACACGACAGTGCATACCGGCGTGCTGCACGGCGGCACGGCGCTGAATATCGTGCCGCATGAGTGCAGCTTTGATTTTGAGTTTCGCCATTTGCCGGGTGATGATCCGGAAAAATTGATCGAAGAATTCAAAACCTACGTCACGAAAACACTGGAGCCGGAAATGCGCGCGGTGTTCAAGGACGCGGGCTTCGATATTCAGTTGATGTCGCAAATTCCCGCGCTGGACAACAGCGCGGAAACCGAAGTGGTGGCGCTGGCGCAGGCACTGTCGGGCAATCTGGAAACCGGTAAGGTGTCGTACGGCACCGAGGGTTCGCAGTTTCAGCAGGCGGGCATCCCCACCGTGATTTGCGGCCCCGGCTCGATTGAGCAGGCGCACAAGCCGAATGAGTTTGTCACGCTGGAACAGCTTGCGCAGAGCGAGGCGTTTCTGCGCGGGTTGATGACACGGATGTGTGAAAAATAAGGGTATGTAAAAATGTCAATAAAAACAAATACTTACGTTATATTTTTGGCAATGCTAATGAGTCATGTCGCATGGGCGGCCTACCCTGAGCGCCCGATACGGCTGATTATTTCGTCGGCCGCGGGCGGTTCACCCGATGTGGTGACGCGTATTCTCGCCATCGAACTGGTGAAGCAGATGGGCCAGCAAATCGTCATCGACAACAGAGTCGGCGGCGCGCAAACCATCGGCACCGACATGGTGGTGCGTGCCACGCCCGACGGCTACACCATCGGCTACGCCAACGTGGTGACGCTGGCGATTAACAAAACCTTGCTCGCCAGACAGCCGTACGATCCTGACAAAGACCTGGTGTTGATCGGGCAATTCTTGTCCACGCATAACGTGCTGGCGGTACATCCGGCGCTGCCGGTGAAATCGGTGCGCGAGTTGATCGATCACGCGAAAAAGAATCCGGGCAAATTGTTGAATGCGTCGGCGGGCAACGGCACCACCGGGCATCTGGGCGGCGAGTTGTTCAAAATCATGACCGGCACGCAGATCGTGCATGTGCCGTACAAAGGCAGCCCGCAGGGCTTGCAGGATTTAATGGGCGGGCAAGTGCAACTGATGTTCGACAATCTCACCTCGAGTTCGCCCCATGTGAAATCCGGCAAGTTGCGCGGCCTGGGTGTCAGCGGCCCGCGCCGCTCGCCGGTGTTTCCCGACATGCCCACCATTGCCGAGGCGGGTGTGCCGGGCTACGCGACCACCGCGTGGGGCGGCTTGGTGGCGCCGGTGGGCACGCCGCGCGACATTATTGTGAAACTCAATGCCGAAACCAATCGCGCGCTGCAATCGCCGCAGTTGAAGGAACGTTATGCCGCGATTGATGCCGAGCCGGTGGGCGGTTCCATTGCCGAGTTTGCCGCGTTTGTGAAAGCAGAGTCGGTGAAGTGGGGTGAGGTGGTGCGTAAGTCCGGCGCGAAATTGGATTAAACCATGTCCAACAATCACTACGATCTGCTCATACGCAACGCCACCATCATTGACGGCACACGCGCGCCGCGCTTTCAGGGCGACATCGGCGTGCGCGATGGAAAGATTGCCGAAGTCGGTGATCTGCGCAATGCGCAGGCGGATCGTGTCATCGACGCCACCGGCCATGTTGCCGCGCCGGGTTTTATCGATGTGCATACCCACGACGACCGCCTGCTGTTTTCCGATCCGGCGATGACGCCGAAAGTGAGTCAAGGGGTGACCACGGTGATAGCAGGCAATTGCGGCATCAGTCTCGCGCATTCGCCGGGGCCATGCGGTGGCGTGATTACACCGCCACTGGATTTGCTGGATAACGACGGCGGCTGGTTTCGTTTTCCGTCGTTCGGCGCGTATCGCGAAGAACTTTCCGCCAAGCCCGCCGCGATCAACGCCGCGTGCCTGGTGGG
>JAYVQD010000509.1:0-3992 GCA_043777275.1 Nitrosomonadales bacterium | reverse complement strand
TCGGATTAGCCTCTGCGCAAATGAATCTGCCGTACTGCATCGCCACCTGGCTGCTCGACGGCGACTGCTTTGTCGATCAGTTCACCGACGCGATGGTGGCCGACCCGGCACGCATGAAGCTCTCGGAAGTCGTCGAAGTGCATCACGACGACGCCATCACCCAACTCGGCGCAAAAATGCGCCACAAAGTGCGCGTCGAAGTGCTCCTCAACGACGGCACGCGCATGGAACGCACCGTGGAATCTGCGCGCGGCAGCGAGTACAAATTCGCCAGCGAAGCCGATATCGTCGAAAAATTCGAGAAGCTCGCGGTCAAGGCGCTGCCGAAAGCGCAAGTCGAACAACTGCGTGATGCGATGCTGGGGCTGGATAAACTGGAAGACGCAACGAAAATCGCGCAGTTGCTGGGCAAGCAGTAATCGCCTGCAAAACTCCAAGTTTACACAAGCCGTTTTCCTCACCGTCGCTTACCCGCCTTTCTTTGCCTCCAACTTCGCCTTCAAATCCGCGAACGGATTGAAGGTGGCCGCATCCATCGCGCTGCCGGTATCGGTACGCCCGGCGCTGTCTTTCAACTTGGAATGCTCGTGCTCGTGGCAATAGGTGCAGAGCAGCTCCCAATTGCTGCCGTCCGATGGATTGTCATCGTGGTTGCCGTTCTTGTGATGCACTTCCAGCAATTGCAGGTTGCTATGGGTAAACGTGCGCGCGCACCCGCCACAAACCCACGGATACATTTTTAGCGCCTTGGCGCGATAACCCGCGGCGCGCTCGTCGGCGTTGCGCCGCGCTTCACGCACCACTTGATCCAGCCTGTCGTTTGCCTGTGCCATGGACGTTAGCTTACGACAAAATCACTGCACCCCCAATGCAAAGCCCCGCGAACCATCCGCAGGGCTTCACAAAGTGGCTACCGGCTGTAGCCTTGAGGCGTCACGTCACCGTGACGCAACCGGTCTATCATCACTGACATTACCGGATTCAAAAAAGCGTTTTCGGAATTTTCATCGATAGGTGTGCCTCCATAAAACCGTAAGGAACTCACACTGCATCTATGCCCCGGTACCCGGCTCGAAACAGTCCCCAGACATCGTGTCGAGGGTGGTCACCGCCCGTTCGCATCAGGTACACCCGCAACTCGGGGCGCGCACAACAGCGAAACACCAGAGCAGCAACCGAATCATCAGTCGTTAGTTTGAGAATCCGTCCCGAACCGAATCACCGAAGCGCTTTCAGTTGACACCTTTCGCGAGCCATCGTCAAGACCTATCGATGATTATTTGTGATTAATTTCACGCGGTGCTGATGGATGTCAATAAACGCCCGCCACGCCCGTGCGCGCCGTTGCCATCAACGCAAATAAGCCGCCCTGACAACCGCTCCGCGCAAGATCATGAAAAATAACGTGAACCTCGGCCCCTATTTTCTGGTCACACAAAAGATGTTACTGGCCAGGGCATGCTGCCGCCTGTTAATGCAAAAAACAATCTGCCCAATAAAAACAGGCGCACTCGCCGCCCGTGTCTTGTGGATCGCGCTTGGGACCGCGCCCGCCATGGCCGCGGGCCCGCCGCCGATCGAATGCAACAAGGCGACCGCCTGCGAGTTACAGATATACATTGAGAACGACAGCTTCGGCGCCGGCACCGACCGCTACTACACCAACGGCATCAAGGTGGGCGGCGGCGTGCATGCTGAACGCGTGATCGAGCGCCTGTTGCAGACACCGGCGAAAAGCGCGCTGGAGCGCATCTCCGATCATCTGGGCGAAGTACACGTCGGCCTTTTTCTCGGGCAGAATCTTTATACGCCACGGCGCATCACCCTGACGCAGCCACAACCGTTCGACCGCCCATGGGCGGCGTGGCTTTACGTCGGCGGCGTGGCGCAGAGCGTGCTGGGCAACCGTTTGCAAACGGTCGAGCTCGACATCGGCGTGGTCGGCCCCGCGGCACTGGGCAAACCCGTGCAGTCGCAATGGCATAAATGGGTTGACGCTGACGCGCCGCAGGGCTGGGGCAACCAGTTGCGCAACGAACCCGGCGTGCTGCTCGCGTACCTTGAAAAATGGCGCTACGGACCGGCAAGCGGCGTGCAGGCCGTACCCCACTTCGGCGCCACTGCGGGTAACGTGATGACACTGGTGCGGGCCGGCGGCATCGTGCGCGCCGGGCAGAACATGTCCGGCTTTGGCCCGGATACCATCGAGCCCGGCGGCGCCATGCTCCAGCGCACGCGGCTAAGCGACGCCCCGTCGCAAGCGGGCGGCCATGAGTGGTATGTGTTCGCCGGTGTCGATGCGCGTCTGGTGGCGCGTAATATTTTTCTCGACGGCAATAGCTTCCACGACGGCCCGTCAGTGGAGCGGCGGGTTTTTGTGCATGACTTCAAGGCAGGCGTCTCGATGAGAATCGCACCCGTGCGCGTTTCGCTGACACATGTGTGGCGCAGCGATGAATTCACCACGCCGGCCGGCGCCAGCGGCAACCAGCGATTTCAGTCGATCAATGCAAGCTGGGAATTCTGACCTACCCGCCAGGGCAATCCACAAACCGCCGCCTGCGGCTACTGCGCATGACGCAATTGATTTATTATCACGCGCTGGATTACCCCCTATCAATTTCACTTTGGCGAACCTCATGAACCCTACCCGTGCTTTCCCCATCAACACCCCCTTGTTGCGCAAAATCCTCGCCGGCGCGCTCGCCAGCGGCTTGCTCATGGCGGGAGTCACGCAAACGCTCGCGCAAACCAGCCCCGATGCAACACTGACCGCGGCAGCCAAAGAACCCGGCGCGAAAGTCACCGCCAGCGGCCTGGTCATTCGCATGACCAAAGAAGGCGCTGGCGCGCAGCCGACGGCAACTTCCACCGTCAAAGTGCATTACAAAGGCACGTTTCCCGACGGCAAGGAATTCGACAGCTCCTACAAGCGCAACGAGCCGATAGAGTTTCCGTTAAGCGGCGTCATCAAGTGCTGGACCGAAGGCGTCGCGCTGATGAAAATCGGCGGCGCGGCCAAGCTCACTTGCCCCTCGGCGATTGCCTACGGCGCGCGTGGCGCAGGCGGCGTGATTCCGCCGAATGCGACGCTGGTGTTTGAAGTGGAACTGCTGGGCGTGCGCTAGACGTTACGCTTTATCCCCGCATCAGCGCGCCGTGCGCCGATGCGGGGTTCCGTTGCCTGCTCAATTTCCGCGTATCCCCGCTGTCTTCACTACGCGGCTCCACTGCTCGTTCTCGGCCTTCATGTGCGCCACGAAATCGGCGGAGGTGCCGGTCACCGGCTCCGAACCCTCCGCGAGTAGACTCTTTGCCATATCGGGCGAGCGCATGGCCTTGTTGGTTTCGGCGACCAGCCGGTCGATGATCGGCTGCGGCGTTTTCAGCGGCGCGATCAAGCCGTACCAGTTAACCACCACCACGCCTTTCACACCGGCTTCGGCAAACGTCGGCACGGTGGGCAGCGCCGGCACGCGCTTGGCCGGCGTGACCGCCAGCGCGCGCAAACGCCCGCTGTTGATATGCGTGAGCGACGAAATAATCGTCGGAAACGACGACTGCACATGCCCGCCCACCAGATCGGCATACGCCGCGCCCATGCCTTTGTAGGGCACATGCGTCATGCGTGTGCCGGTGGCGATTTTAAATAGCTCGCCGCTCATGTGAATCAAGCTGCCGATGCCCGATGAACTGAAGTTCACCTTATCCGGGTTCGCCTTCAGATACTGCGCGAACTCCAGCGCCGATTTCACCGGCAGCGACGGATGCACCACCATCACATAGCCCTGCGCGGTCACCTGCGCGATCGGCGTGAAATCGCGCGCGATGTCGTAGCGTGATTTGTAGAGCAGCGGATGCACCACCGTGGTCGCGCTAATCATCAGCAACGTGTAGCCGTCGGGCGCGGCAGCGGCGGTGATGTCGAGCGCAATCTGACTGCCCGCGCCGGGGCGATTGTCCACCACGAAGGTTTGGCCAAACGCTTCACC
>JAYVQD010000508.1:0-3993 GCA_043777275.1 Nitrosomonadales bacterium | reverse complement strand
ACGCGCGCTTCACCGCGTGAAACATCGCCAGTTCTGCTGCTGCAAATTGATCGCACATGGAATCGATTTTTTCCACGCCGACGCCGTGTTCGCCGGTAATCGTGCCGCCGACTTCAATCGACAGTTTCAAAATCTTCGCACCAAATGCTTCTGTGCGCGCGAGTTCGCCGGGCTGGTTGGCGTCGTACAAAATCAGCGGATGCAGATTGCCGTCGCCTGCATGAAACACGTTCATGCAGCGCAGATTGTATTCAAGCGACAGATCGGCAATGGCCTTCAACATACGCGGCAGCGCGCGCTTGGGGATGGTGCCGTCCATGCAGTAGTAATCGGGCGACACACGCCCGGCGGCGGGGAACGCGGCTTTACGCCCGGCCCAGAAGCGCACGCGCTCGGCTTCGCTTTGCGACACGCGCACTTCAGTCGCGCCGCTTTGCTGCATTACCGCTTTCATGCGCTCGATCTCATCAGCGACTTCTTCGGCTGCGCCATCGGATTCGCACAGCAGAATCGCCTCGGCATCCAGCGGGTAACCGGCGTTGACGAAAGGCTCCACCGCGCCGGTGGTGATCTTGTCCATCATCTCCAACCCGGCGGGGATGATGCCGGCGGCGATGATGTTCGCCACCGCTTGCCCGGCTTTTTCAACATTATCGAATGCCGCCAGCACGCATTGCGCGCGTTCGGGCTTGGGCAACAGTTTGACGGTAACTTCGGTAATCACCGCCAGCAAGCCTTCGGAGCCGGTGAGCAGTGCGAGTAAATCGTAACCGGCGGCATCGAGGCCATCGCTGCCGATCTCGATGAACTCGCCTTCGACGGTGTAGGCGCGCAGCTTCAATACGTTATGCACTGTCAGCCCGTATTTCAGGCAGTGCATGCCGCCGGAGTTCTCGGCGACGTTGCCGCCGATGGAGCAGGCAATCTGGCTGGAAGGGTCGGGTGCGTAATACAGCCCATGCGCGGCAGCGGCCTCGGAAATCGCGAGGTTGCGCACGCCCGGTTGCACACGCGCGGTGCGCGCGAGCGGATCGATCTCGATGATGCGCATCAGCTTGGCGAGCGACAGCAGCACGCCGTTGCCCAGCGGCAGCGCGCCGCCAGAAAGCCCGGTGCCCGCGCCGCGTGGCACCACCGGCACCCGCTTGCGATGGCAGGTTTGCAGTATGCGCTGAACCTGTTCCTCATTCGCGGGCAGCGCAACGACCATCGGCAATTGTCTGAACGCCGACAGGCCGTCGCACTCGTACGGTTTTACGTCCTCGGTATTGAACAGCACTGCCGCTTCGGGCAGAAAGGCGCGCAACGCCTGCGCCACTTCATGCTGGCGGGCAAAGTCTATCGGGGCAGGTTTGTCTAGCGCACTCATGCACGGATTCTAGCGTATTGACTCCGCGCGGTGCGCACGTTACGTTGCGGATGATTCGATCACGGAGACAACATGAAATTCAATTCGGGATGGTTACTGAGCGGCGCCGCAGCGGCATGGTGTTTACTGGCGCCGCAGGTATCGGCGCAATCGTATCCCACGCGCCCGGTGCGGCTGGTGGTGCCTTTTCCGGCAGGCGGCGTGGCGGATGTGCTGGGGCGCATGATGGCGCAACGTTTGAGCGCACAGTACGGCCAGCAAATGGTGGTGGAGAACCGCGCGGGTTCGGGCGGGCATGTCGGCGCGGAGTTTGTGTCGCGTGCCGCGCCCGACGGCTACACCATCATGTTCGGCACCATCGGCATTCATGCGGCGTATGGCATTTATTCGAAGCTCACGTATGACCCGGCGAAAGATTTGCAGCCGGTGAGCTTGCTGGCCGACATGCCGAACATACTGGTGGTGCATCCGTCGCTGCCCGCGCGAAATACCAGGGAATTTATCGCGCTCGCCAAGGCGCGGCCCGGCGAGCTTAACTTCGGCACGGCGGGCGCGGGTTCATCCACGCACATGATCGGCGAATTGTTCAAGGTGGTGGCTGGCGTGAACCTCACGCACATCCCGTACAAAGGCAGCGCGCCAGCGATGGTGGATTTACTCGGCGGGCAAATTCATTTGATGTTCGAAAATCTGCCGGTGGCGATTCAGAATGTGCGCGCCGGCAGAATACGCGCCATCGGCATGACCAGCCGCAGCCGTTCGGCAAGCATGCCCGAAGTGCCGACCATCGCCGAAAGCGGGCTGCCGGAATACGAGGCTACCGCGTGGTTCACCATCGGTGCCCCCGCCAAAATGCCCGCAGAAATTGTGCGCAAACTCAACGGTGATATCGATGCATGGTTGAAAGCGCTCGACATGCAGGCCAAGTGGAAAGACATGGGTGTTACGCCGTTGGGTGGATCGCCGGATGTGGCGGCAAAGTTTTTTGCCAGCGAAACGGTGAAATGGAATCGGGTGATTAAGGCGGCAAATATTCGGGGGGACTGAGGTACTTCAAAAACTATTAACCACAGATGAACATAGATGAACACAGATAAAACCTCTTAAAAACAAATAGTTATATCGATACATACTGCTGCGCGATGTTTTGCCTTTCATCTGTGTTTATCTGTGTTCATCTGTGGTTAAAACGGTTTTGTTTTTTCTTTGCAAGGCATCTATGACCACCAAATTCAACGCCGTCACACTCGAAATGTTATGGACGCGCCTCATCTCGATTGTGGATGAAGCCGCGGCTGCGCTGGTGCGTACCTCGTTCTCCACCATCGTGCGCGAATCGAATGACTTCGCATGCGTGTTGACCGATGCGCGCGGGCGCTCGCTGGCGCAGGCGACCGACAGCATCCCTTCGTTCATCGGCACGGTGCCGCGCACGATTAAGCATTTTCTCAAGGAATTTCCCGTTGAGACGCTGGAGCCGGGTGACGTGCTGATTACCAACGACATCTGGCTCGGCACCGGGCATTTGCCTGACATCACCTGCGCCAAGCCGATATTCCTGAAACGCAAACTCGTGGGCTTCGCCGGATCAGTGGCGCACGCGCCGGACATCGGCGGCAAGATGCGTTCGGCGGATGCGCGCGAAGTGTTCGAAGAAGGCTTGCAGATTCCGGTAATGAAAGTGATTCGTCGCGGCAAGATCGATGCCACCTTCGAGCGCTTCGTGCGCAAAAACGTGCGCGTGCCCGATCAGGTGATGGGCGACTTGTGGGCGCAATTCACCGCGCTGCATTTGATTGAAAACCGCGTGCTGTCGGTGTTGGCCGATCAAAAAATGAATTCGCTCGAAGGCCTGGCGGATGAAATTCACCACCGTTCCGAAGCGGCCATGCGTGCCGCGATACGCGAAGTGCCGAATGGTGTTTATCACCACCGTGCAATATGCGATGGCTTCGAGAAGCCCATTGAACTCAACATGGCGATGACGATTTCGGATGATGCCATCGCGATCGATTTCGCCGGTTCAGCCGCGCAGGTGCCGCGCTCGATCAATGTGTGTCTGGCTTATACCATCGCGTATACCTCGTATGGCGTGAAGGCGGTGCTCTCCCCCAATATTCCGAATAACGAAGGCGTGCTGCGGCCCATCACCATCACCGCACCCGAAGGCTCCATACTCAACTCCACACCGCCTGCGGCGGGCGGCGCGCGCGCGCTGATGGGACATTTTCTGCCGATGATGGTGATTACCGCGCTGGCCAAGGCGATGCCACAAAAAGTGGTGGCTACTATCGGTTCGCCGCTGTGGTGCATCAATCTGTCGGGTGTGAAAAAAAGCGGCAAGAGTTTCACCAACCTGTTTTTCATGAACGGCGGCTTCGGCGCTGCGCATGACCGCGACGGCGCGAATGTGCTGTCGTGGCCGAGCAATATTTCATCGACGCCGGTGGAAATGATCGAGCAGCTTTCACCGTTGCGCGTGAAGCACCGGCGCTTACGCACAGATACCGGCGGGCGCGGCCAATTTCGCGGCGGCACCGGGCAGGAGATATTGTTCGAGAATCGCAGCGAATCGCCGATCACCGTGGCGTTTCTCGCCGAGCGCACGCGAACCGAGACCGCGC
>JAYVQD010000507.1:0-4000 GCA_043777275.1 Nitrosomonadales bacterium | reverse complement strand
TCCAGGCGATTGAGAAACAGATCGATGATGCCCGGCCCGCCGAATTCGCGCGGCGGTAAACTGATGTTATGCACCACGATGAGTTCGACCTGGGTTCCCGTCGGGCGCGCATCGCAATTGGGCGACGCGATGCAGCGCGCGCCCTCCAGCAAACCGTCATTCGTGATGTGCACCGTGGGTCAACTCTTGGCGTCGAGTTCGTCTTTGATACCGAGACGTTCCATGCGGTAGCGCAGCGCGCGGAAACTCACCCCCAGCAGTTTCGCCGCCGCCGTGCGGTTGTAGCGCGTTTTTTCGAGCGCCGCCAAAATCGCCTGACGTTCGATGCTCTCCAGCTTTTCCGGCAAGGACAGGCGGGATAGGTCAGCGTCGCCGTCGTGCGCGCCATCAACGGCGCCATTCGCCAGACGCAGATCATCCTCGGCGATCTCGTCGCCGCTCGCCAGTGCCAGCGCGCGCTCGAGTATGTTTTCCAACTCGCGCACATTGCCCGGAAAATCATACTGCCGCAGCGCCGCCACCGCGCCAGCCGAGAGCCGCGGCGCGCCGCCGCCATTGTCTTTGCCAACCTGCCGCTCCAGCAACAGCGCCGCCAACATCGGTATATCTTCGCGCATCTCGCGCAGACTAGGCATGCGCAATTCGATCACATTCAGCCGGTAATACAAATCCTGGCGGAACTCGCCGCGCTTGACCTCGTCGCCCAGATTGCGGTGCGTCGCACTGATGATGCGCACGTCGACGTTTTCCTCGGCGGTGGAGCCCACTTTACGCACCTTTTTTTCCTGAATCGCGCGCAGCAACTTAACCTGCATTGGCAACGGCAAATCGGCGACCTCGTCGAGAAAAAGCGTACCGTTACTCGCGGCCTGAAAGAAACCGTCTCGGTCGGCGGCAGCGCCGGTAAACGCCCCTTTTTTGTAGCCGAAAAATTCGGACTCCATCAGATTCTCCGGTATCGCGCCGCAGTTCACCGGCACAAACGGCGCGCTCTGCCGCGATCCTTGATCATGAATTAAACGGGCCGCAAGCTCCTTGCCGCTGCCGGATTCGCCGGTCACATGCACCGGCGCCTGGCTGCGCGCCAGCTTGTCGATCATGCGCCGCGCTTCCTGCATCAGCGGCGCGCTCCCCAACAGCACGGGGCCGGCACCGGCTGCAGCACTGTCCGCGCGCAGCGCTTGCCCGCTACGGGGCAAATTGAGCGCCGAACGGATCAGCGCGCGCAATTGATCCAGAGATACCGGTTTGGCGAGATAGTCAAAGGCACCCGCTTTTAACGCCGCCACCGCGTTTTCGGTACTGCCGTGCGCGGTAATCACCGCCACTGGTACTTGCGGATGGTTCCTGGCAACGTAATCCAGTACCGCCAGACCGTCGCCATCCGGCAACCGCATGTCGGTCAGACACAGGTCATAACTGTTGGCTCCCAGTAGCGCCAGCGCCTCTGCCTGCGTTGCCGCGCTGTGCGATTCCACCCCCATACGCGCAAGCGTCATACAGAGCAACTCACGGATGTCCGCTTCATCATCCACCACCAGCACATGACTCTTTGTGTTCATTGCGTTCCTTGCGTTTCTTACGTTCCCCTTGCGTCCTTCAGCCCGCCCTGCAAGTCAGTGTGAATTGCGCGCCCGCGGAACTCTCGACGTAATCCAGGCTAGCGCCATTGGCCACGCACAACTCTCGCGCAATGTACAGCCCCAAGCCGGTTCCGCCCACCGCCGCGGTAACAAATGGCTCGAATAGTCCGCCACGCACTGCCGGCGCGACGCCCGGACCGTCATCGATCACATCCAATTTTATAACACGGCTCGCGCGCACCCGATGCGCGACGATGGTAATGCTGCCCGGCTTGCCGCGGCAGTGCCGTAACGCGTTGCGGCACAGATTCCACAAAATCTGATTAAAATGGGTGCGGTCGAACATCACTGTCAACGCCGTGTCGTCGCGCAACGCGAACACCCCGGCGTCCGCGTTTTCGGTTTCGGTAAACTCGGTGACGAATTGCCGCACAAAATCGCCAACGGCAATTTTTTCCAGATGCGCCGCTTGCCCTCGATTAAGCCCTAACACGTCGTTGACCATGCGGTTTAACCGCTGCGTGTTGTCGTGAATAATACTGAGCAAACGCCGCGTGGTAGGTGAGCCTTCCGGGTCTTCATGCAGCAATTGCGCCGCATGGCTGATCGAACCGAGCGGATTGCGGATTTCGTGCGCAATGTTGGCGGTGAGCCGGCCGATCGCGGCCAGCTTCATCTGCTGCGCTTCTTCGCGCACCCGGCTCAAGTCCTCGAGAAAAATAACGGTACCGGCCTCTGGGCTGTCACTCACGGGCGCGAAGCGCAGGCCGTGCCGCTCGTCCATCGACGCGGCATATCCCGACGAAACGCCCGCCGTGCCCGAACGCCAGCGCGCAAGATGGGCCGCCAAACCGGGCGAATAATCCACGAGCATGACGCCATCGCGTTCACGCAAAACACCCAGCAGCGTTTGCGCCTGCTTGTTGATCTGGCGGATAACGCCCGCACCGTCGACCACGACCACACCGTCCGGCATGTCCTGAATTACCAGCCGGTTCACCTCGGACAGATTTGCCAGATCGACGCCACGCTGGGCCGCGATCTGCTCGCTCTGCTTTGCCAATCGCGCCAGCGTGTGCGCCACCAGGGCGGTGGCAAAATAGCCGACCGACAGAAATCCGGCCTGAATAAACTGGGACGCGCCCTCCTGAAAAACGATCACTTCATACGAATGTTCGAGCAACACCGCAATACTGGCGAGCGCAGCATAGAACAGCGTGAGTCGCCCGCGGCTAATCAGGCCTGCGCCAGCCAGAGTGGTCAGCAGCAGCAGTCCCAATCCGCTGCTGATGCCGTTGCTCGCGTAGATCAGGACTACGATAAAGCCGATGTCGACGACTACCTGCGCGGCCAATTGCGCATTAAACTGCCAGCGCGTCCGTATAAAACCTGCGCAAGCGGCGCCGAACAACAGGTACCCCGACGATACCTGCATGAACAACGACCGGTCGTAGGATCCCAAATGAGAAGTGGACTGGCCATACAGGGCGCCGATGAATAGCACCAGCGCGATGGCCATGCGGTAGATATTGAAAAAGTTCAGCGAGCGCCAGTACGATTCCGGGTAGCCTGCGGGAATCATCGCACCTTCGTCGCTCAAACGAGCCTTTCTTTCCGACAGCGCCACCATTGGGGGTCAGGCGCCCGGATGGTGGCGACGCTGATGGTCAACGCAGCAATAGAATTGTCCGCGCGTGGTGAGACTTTCACCACGCGGCAGGTGTATGCCGCACTCGATACATCGCACCATGTCCTCGGACGCGGCTTGGGATTGTGCCTGGCGTTGCGCCGACTCGCGGCGGCGGCGCAGCCCCGCACGCACGATCAAGTAAATCAGAATGGCGCCGCCAATCAGTAACAGGGTTTTGCCCATAGTGGCATCGCTTCTTAATGAGATGGCGGAAGTCTGCCGCAATCACGCACCGGCGTCGAGTGCGCGGGAAAAACGGCAGCCGAAAGACGTCACGTATGCTGGAGTGCTGGCGCACCAACGCGCGTACGACGTGCGACAGCCGCCGCGCACACCGCACACCGCACACAAGCCATCGGTGACCGTCACAGCGCCTAAAATGGCCAATAATGAAATGGTCGGGGTGAGAGGGTTCGAACCTCCGACTCCTGCGTCCCGAACGCAGTACTCTACCAGGCTGAGCTACACCCCGAATGAAGGCGACTGGCAACTTTCACACCCATCGCCGACAGAAAACCTACAGAAAAAAACACGCGGCAAGCCGCGTTTTAACCAGAAGCAAACCAAAACTTACTAACCTGAAACTTAACTCAAATCCGACGACCGGTTAGTAACCCGATTAGTAACTTCGTGTCACCGAGAAGTCTGCTAATTGTAGCAGAAATTCGCGCTGCCTGGTGTCGGCCAGCCCTGCCAATTCATCGCGCGCCAATTGCGCTTCGGCGCC
>JAYVQD010000506.1:0-4007 GCA_043777275.1 Nitrosomonadales bacterium | reverse complement strand
ATCATCGCAAACTCCGCCAGATGCGCGCGCGTCAGTTGCGCGCGGCTCGCCCCCAGCGTGCGCATCACCGCGGCCTGCTGCAGCCGATCATCCTGCGTGCTGGCTATCGCGGCATAAAACACCACCAGCCCCGCCAGCAAGGTAAACAAAAACACAAACTGCACTGCCTTCGACACCTGCGTCATCATTTTTTGCACTTGCGCCATCACCTGCGCCACGTCGATCACCAGCAAGTTCGGGAACTGCTTGATCAGCGCGTTAAGCAACTCGCTATCGCGCGGCGGCAAATGAAAGCTGGTGACGTAGCTCACCGGCTGGCCTTCCAGCAACGCGGGCGGCGCGATCAGGAAAAAGTTGACGTTGAAGCTGTCCCAATCCACCTTACGCAGGCTGGTGACCGTGGCGCTCACCGGCGTGCCCGCGATGTCGAAGGTGAGATTGTCGCCGAGCTTCACGCCCAGCCGCTGCGCGATGCCGTCTTCCATCGAGTATTGCTCGCGCGGCGCGCCCGTGGCATTCCACCACCGCCCTGCGGTGATGCGATTGTCTTTGGGCAGCGTCGTGGCCCACGATAAATTGAACTCGCGCTCGATCTGGCGCTTGGCGCGCTCGTCGGCGTAATCGGCGGCGCTCACGCTGCGCTCATTCACCCTGACCAGCCGCCCGCGGATCATCGGATGCATCAACGGCTGCGCTACTTTGCGTTCGGCAAAAAATGCCTTCAGCGGCGCCACTTGATCGCTTTGTATGTTCACCAGAAAACGATTGGGCGCGTCCAGCGGCAGGCTCGCCTGCCACGCCTGCAGCAAGTCATTGCGGATCAGCGTCAGCGTCAGCAACGCCATCAAGCCCAGCCCCAACGCGATCACCTGCACGATGGTGCCGAGCGGCCGCCGCCGCAGATTGGCGATGCCGAAGCGCCAACTGATGCCCCCATGGCGTAATCCTGATACCGCTTTGAGCAGCAGCCACGCCAATAAGCCCGCGATCAACATGGCGCCGGTGAACCCCAACACCACATAAGCACCCAAGCGCAGATCACTGGCCTTCCAGAAAATCATCGCGGCGATCACCGCGTAGCCGAACACATATCCCGCAATGCCGCGCCCGCTGGGCGTGCCCAGATCACGGCGCAGCACGCGCATGGTCGGCACCCGGCCCAACGCGATAATCGGCGGCAGCGCAAAGCCCAGCAACAACGCGAGGCCCGTGACCAAACCTTGCACCAGAGGCAGCGCACTGGGCCGCGGCAAATCCACCGCCACCACGCTGCCGAGCCAATACGCCAATGCCTGCTGCGCCATCACGCCGATCACGCAGCCGATGGCGCTCGCCACCAGCCCCAGCACCGAAAAATGCACCACGTACATGCGCATCAACTGGCCCTGGCTCGCGCCCAAACAGCGCATCAGGGCACAGGCATCCAGATGCCGCTGCAAAAAGCGCCGCGCGGCCAGAGCTATCGCCATCGCCGCAAGAATGACGCTGACCAGCGCCGCGATATTCAGAAATTTTTCCGCGCGCTCCAACGCCGAGCGAATTTCAGGACGCGCATCGCGGATGCCTTCGATGCGCTGGCCCGGTTGCAACTGCGTGACAACCCAATCGCGGTACGCATCAATCGCTTCGGCGCTGCCGGCAATCTGCAATCGATAACGGATGCGGCTGCCGGTTTGCACCAGACCGGTGGCCGCAAGGTCGGCTGCGTTCACCATCACGCGCGGTCCGGCGTTGATAAAACCGATGGCCGCATCCGGCTCTTGCGTCATGACGGCGGATATATCTAAGTTATTGTTTCCAATGGATATTTTTTCACCCACCGCCACATTGAGTTGCGACAATATTCGTTCGTCCACCCATACTGTTCCGGCTGCAGGGATCGATGGCGCACGGCGATCCTCGCCATAGAGTTTGTCGGCGATGCGAACTTCACCGCGTAACGGATAGCCCGCCGCGACCACTTTGATATCGGCCAATACATTTTTGTCGCCGCGCACCGCCATGCTCGGAAAGCGCAGCATCTGCGTCACCGCCAATTGACGGCGCTGCGCTTCCTGCACCATTTCATTCGGCAGCGCGCGGTCGTGCGAGATCACCAAGTCGGCACCCAGCAATTGATTGGCCTGCCGGTTGAGCGCCAGTTGCACGCGGTCAGTGAAAAAACTCACCGTGGTCACACCCGCCACCGCAATGATGACGGCGATGGCGATCAGCGTCAGCTCACCCGCGCGAAAATCGCGGGCCAGCAGCCGCAGCGCCATGCGCCATTCCTGCAACCGCTTCATGTAACGCTCGCTTGCAACAGGCCGCCTGCCAGCCGGATCACCCGTCCGCAGCGCGCAGACAGCGATTCATCGTGCGTCACCAGCACCAGCGTAGTGTTGCGCTCGCGGTTCAGTTCAAACATGAGATCAATCACTTGCGCGCCGGTGGCAGCGTCGAGATTGCCGGTGGGCTCATCCGCCAGCAAGATTGACGGCGACGTCACAAAGGCGCGGGCGATGGCTACGCGCTGTTGCTCGCCGCCGGACAACTGCTTGGGATAATGCGTGAGCCGTTCGCCCAGTCCCACCCGCTGCAACAAAGCAGTGGCTTTTTCACGGCTCCCCTCCACCCCCGCCAGCTCCAAAGGCACCATCACGTTTTCCAGCGCGCTCATCGACGCCAGCAATTGAAACGACTGAAACACAAAGCCCATGGTTCGTCCGCGCAACGCGGCACGGCCGTCTTCATCCAGCGCAAATAAATCCTGTCCGGCGATGCGAACGCCACCCGTGCTGGGCGTGTCCAACCCCGCCATCAACGCCAGCAAGGTGGATTTACCAGAACCGGAAACCCCCACCACCGCCACCGCCTCGCCTGCCGCGACCGTGAAACTCACGCCCTGCAAAATGGTCAATGCTGTGTTGCCGGTGGTAACCTGCTTGCCAAGCAGCGTGACTTCAATTGCGGGAGTTTCAGACATGATGCGTGTTCTTCTGTTGTTGGTGATGATTTCCAGTTCCCTGTGCGCACCGGCAGCGATCGCACGCACGCTGCTGGTATACGGCGACAGCCTGTCCGCCGGTTACGGACTGCCCAAGGATAAGGCTTGGGTCAGCCTGCTCGCCGAACGCTTAAAGCAGAATCGATTTGATTATACGGTAGCCAACGCCAGCATCACCGGTGAAACCACCCTCGGCGGCGTCAAGCGTATCAACGCCACGCTCGCGCAACACCAACCTGCCATCGTGCTGCTCGCGCTGGGCGGCAATGACGGTCTGCGCGGACACAGCGTTGAAGCGATGCGTAGTAATCTTGAAGCCATCATAGCCGCATGCCGCAAGTCGAAATCTCAAGTGGTGCTGATCGGCATGCGTCTGCCGCCTAACTACGGCAGCACTTATGCCGACAAGTTCCATGCGGTTTTTTCAGACGTGGCAAAAAAGCACAAGCTGCCGCTGGTGCCGTTTTTACTCGAAGGGTTTGGCGACAAGCCCGAGTGGTTTCAGGCGGACGGCCTTCACCCGGCGGTGCGCGCGCAGCCGGTAATGCTGGATACGGTATGGAAGATACTGGCGCCGTTGGTACCGCCGGTAACAGCGCCCACCGCGTCAACAAGCGGCAGGCAGCCATAGCGCTTGCTTAATCGCCCGGCGGCGGTGCATTCCCGTAAAAGCCCAGCACATAGCGCTGGTAAGCCGCCGCAGTTTGGGGGCTGACCTCCAGGATGGTGACGCCGACGAAATCGTCTTCGGTGTTGCGGACTTCAACTTTGCATTCGAGCGTGATCTCCGGCGACAGCGGACACACCAGATCGAGCACCTGCCCGCGAGCGAATTTCTGGCTGCATACAATCCGCAACCCTCTGCGGCTGACGTCTTGAACCAGGCAACTGTAGACGCCTTTTCCGTCGCTGACCTCGCCATGGTGCGACACCGGCATACGCATCGAACGGCGCAAATCATGAATTGGGTCTTTGGAAGCCACTGGCGTGTGCTCCTTGAATGCAGTTCACAAATACTAGA
>JAYVQD010000505.1:0-15851 GCA_043777275.1 Nitrosomonadales bacterium | reverse complement strand
ATTACGCGCAACTGCGTTTGCGCTCTGGTGAAATTCGCAAAGTTCACGTGAATTGTCGTGCAACCATTGGCGAAGTGGGTAACGAAGAGCATTCATTGGAGTCCATTGGTAAAGCCGGACGTGTTCGCTGGCGCGGCGTGCGTCCGACAGTGCGTGGCGTGGCGATGAACCCGATTGACCACCCGCATGGTGGTGGCGAGGGTAGAACCGCAGCGGCGCAAGCGCCCGTGAGCCCGTGGGGCGTGATGTGCAAAGGTTACAAGACCCGCAAGGTCAAACGCACGAACAGCATGATTGTTCGCCGGCGCAATTCCAAGGCTTCGGCCTGATAAGGAATAGGAATAAGGGAAATATATGGCACGTTCCATTAAAAAAGGCCCGTTCGTCGATCACCATCTGATGCACAAGGTGGAGACGGCGCGCGCGGCATCCGACAAGCGCCCGATAAAAACCTGGTCACGCCGCTCGACGGTGTTGCCGGATTTTGTCGGACTGACGATAGCGGTGCATAACGGCAAGCAGCATATTCCGGTGTATATCACCGAGAATATGGTTGGACACAAGCTTGGCGAATTTTCGCATACGCGGACGTTCAAGGGTCACTCCAAAGCAGGCGGAGGGACGGCGGACAAAAAATCCGCGCCAACCCCTTCGTCGGCCAAGTAAACGGAGAGCGGAATGCAAACAACAGCAAAACTGCGCGGCGTCAGACTGTCGGCTCAAAAGGGCCGGCTGGTGGCTGACATGATCCGGGGGCAGGCGGTGGAAAATGCACTTAACATTCTCCAGTTCTCGCCCAAAAAAGGCGCGACCATCATCCGCAAAGTGCTCGAATCGGCAATTGCCAATGCAGAGCACAACGATGGCGCGGATATCGATGAATTGAAGGTCACCTGCATATTCGTGGAAAAAGGTCCCGTGCTGAAGCGTTTTCATGCGCGCGCCAAGGGTCGCGGGATGCAGGTTCTCAAGCACTCTTGCCATATTTATCTGACGCTCGGCGACGGAAGGAACTAGTCATGGGTCAAAAAATACATCCGACAGGTTTTCGTCTTGCGGTTACCCGCGACTGGTCCTCCCGTTGGTATGCCAATAGCCGTAATTTTCCCGGCATGCTGCTCGAAGACCTGAAGGTTCGCGAATATCTCAAACAGAAGCTGTCGCATGCCGCAGTGTCCCGTGTCGTTATTGAGCGTCCCGCCAAGAATGCGCGGATCACGATTTATAGCGCGCGTCCCGGTGTGGTTATCGGGAAAAAGGGCGAGGATATCGAGTCATTGAAAGCGCAGTTGCAGAAAATGCTGCATGTGCCGGTTCATGTGAATATCGAAGAGGTGCGCAAGCCGGAACTCGATGCGCAACTGATCGCGGATTCCATTTCCCAGCAATTGCAGAAGCGCATCATGTTCCGCCGCGCGATGAAGCGTGCGATCACCAACGCAATGCGACTCGGCGCGCAAGGTATCAAGATCATGAGCGCCGGTCGTTTGAATGGCATTGAGATCGCGCGCACAGAGTGGTATCGCGAGGGTCGCGTGCCATTGCATACGCTGCGTGCCGGCATTCAATATGGTGTCGCAGAAGCCAAGACTACCTACGGAATCATCGGCATAAAGGTGTGGGTATATCAGGGCGAAGTTTTGGGTAAGAACGAGCAACCGGCGGCAGTGCCCGGTGGCGCGCCTTCCGATACCCCGCCACCCGCGAGGAAACCGCGCAAGCCAGGAGTGAAACGTGCTACAGCCATCCAGACGTAAGTACCGAAAAGAACAAAAGGGCCGCAATAAGGGTATTGCGACTCGCGGCGCTAAGGTTAGCTTTGGTGACTTTGGTCTTAAGGCTACAGGCCGCGGTCGTTTGACCGCGCGCCAGATCGAAGCGGCGCGCCGGGCGATGACGCGCCATATCAAGCGTGGTGGACGCATTTGGATACGGATTTTTCCGGACAAGCCCATCTCCCGCAAACCTGCCGAAGTTCGTATGGGTAATGGCAAGGGTAATCCTGAATACTGGGTCGCCGAGATCCAGCCGGGCAAAGTGTTATATGAAATGGACGGTGTTAACGAAGTGACTGCGAAGGAGGCCTTTCGGCTGGCCGCGGCGAAGTTGCCGATTGCAACCACGTTCGTGCATCGTCAGGTCGGAGGCTAAGACATGAAAGCTAGCGAATTACGCGGCAAGTCCGTTGATGAATTGAAGCAGGAGTTGCAGTCGTTGTTGAAAGCGCAGTTTTCACTGCGCATGCAAAAGGCGACGCAGCAACTTGCGAATACCAGTCAGATTGGCAAGACGCGGCGCGATATTTCTCGCGTTCGTACCTTGCTGACGCAAAAAGAAATGAGTAAATAAGTATGAGCGAAACTGCCAACAAACGTACCCTCACAGGCCGTGTGGTCAGTGACAAAATGGACAAAACCGTAACCGTACTGGTGGAGCGGCGAGTCAAGCATGAGCTTTATGGGAAGTATCTGACGTTGTCGAAAAAGTATCATGCGCACGACGAGAAAAACGAGTTTCACGAGGGCGATACCGTCACCATTGAAGAGTGCCGTCCTATTGCCAAGACAAAAGCCTGGCGGGTAACGAATTTAGTTGAAAAAGCCCGCACGGTTTAGGGTTTTACGGGTTATTTTAGTTTGCAAAAGAGAATAGTTCGGTTATAATTAACGGTTTACCGTCTTGGCTTCTGTTGAAGATTCCGCAGAATGAATGCCTTGGCGTATCAGCCCCTACGGGCCTCAATACTGATTCGGCGCTTCGGGAAACCGGCTTGCGGATCAAGTTGGGGAAGAAGTTAAAGCGAGAAGCTAATCATGATCCAGATGCAATCCGTATTGGATGTTGCTGACAACACCGGTGCTCGTGCCGTAATGTGCATCAAAGTGTTGGGCGGCTCGAAGCGTCGTTATGCGGGTATCGGCGACCTTATTAAGGTCAGCATTAAAGATGCTGCGCCGCGCGGTCGTGTCAAGAAGGGTGAAGTGTACGATGCGGTAGTGGTGCGTACGGCCAAGGGCGTTCGTCGCTCGGACGGTTCGTTGGTGAAATTTGATTCGAATGCGGCGGTGCTGTTGAATGCGAAGCTTGAGCCGATTGGCACGCGTATTTTCGGGCCGGTGACGCGTGAGTTGCGTACCGAGCGTTTCATGAAAATTGTGTCGCTCGCTCCCGAAGTGATTTAAGGAACGTGAGATGAAGAAGATCAAAAAGGGCGACGACGTTATCGTCATTACGGGTCGCGACAAGGGTAAGCGCGGAACAGTGCTTCGTGTTGACGAAAGCCGCGTTCTGGTCGAGGGCGCCAACAAGGTGAAGAAGCATGAGCGACCGAACCCGATGAAGAATACGACCGGGGGCATTATTGAGAAGGAAATGCCGCTGCATATTTCGAATATTGCTCTGTACAATCCTGCTACCCAGAAGGCCGACCGCGTAGGTATCAAGGTTATGGAGAGTGGCAAGCGTGTGCGTTATTTCAGATCTAATGGCGAAGTGATTGACGTATGAGCGAAAAGAAAGAAGACAAAAAAGCGAAGCCCGCCCGCGATCCCAAAGTGGATCAGAAGGGCGAGCAAAAGGCCGAGAAAAAGGCCAGGGCAGCCGCTAAGGACGCAAGCGTGTCCAAGCCTGCGGCGGTCAGATCCGATGCCAAGCCTGCGGGCCCGGCGCGTCTGGGTGCTGTCTACCGTGATACGGTAGTCAAGGACTTGACGCAGAAATTCGGTTACAAGTCCGTGATGCAGGTGCCGCGTATCGATAAGATTGTGCTTAATATGGGCGTCGGCGAAGCGGTTGCGGACAAGAAGATCATGGACAACGCTGTGGCGGACATGACCAAAATCGCCGGGCAGAAGCCGTTGGTGACAAAGTCGCGCAAGGCGATTGCCTCGTTCAAGATTCGAGAGGACTATCCGGTCGGTTGCAAGGTGACGCTGCGCGGTTCGCGGATGTATGACTTTCTTGATCGCCTGGTGAATGTTGCGATGCCTCGTATTCGTGATTTTCGCGGCATTTCAGCACGTAGCTTTGACGGCATGGGTAACTACAACATGGGCGTCAAGGAGCAGATCATTTTTCCCGAGATCGAGTACGACAAAATTGATGCGATCCGCGGCATGAACATAACGATTTCGACCACGGCCAAGACGGATGACGAAGCAAGGGCGCTGTTGGCCGCGTTCAAATTTCCGTTCAGGAACTGAGAGAAGTTTATGGCAAAAAAATCGGTGATCAACCGCAATGACAGGCGCCGCGAGACGGTGAAGAAGTTCGCCGCCAAGCGTAAGGCGTTGCAGGATGCGGCGAACAATCAGTCGTTGTCGCCGGAAGATCGTTATGAGGCGCGTTTGAAGCTGCAAAAGTTGCCGCGCAATGCAAGTCCGGTGCGGGTGCGCAATCGTTGCGCGCTGACCGGGCGTCCTCGCGGGGTGTTTAGTAAATTCGGGCTGGCGCGCGGGAAGCTGCGTGATATCGCGATGCGCGGGGAAATTCCCGGCGTCATCAAGGCGAGCTGGTAATCGTAGCTGGTGCGTGTTTAATACCAGGAAGCGGGAGAAGATTGCATGAGTATGAGTGATCCGGTCGCCGACATGCTGACGCGCATTCGTAATGCGCAGCAGTCGGAGAAGCAATCGGTAGTGATGCCGACGAGCAAGCTGAAGGCGGCTATTGCCAAGGTGCTCAAAGACGAGGGCTATATCGAGGATTTCGCTATCCGCAGTCAGGATGGCAAATCTCAGCTTGATATCAGCCTGAAGTATTACGCTGGGCGCCCGGTTATCGAAAAGATCGAGCGCATTAGCCGTCCAGGGCTGCGTATATACAAGCCGAGCACGCAAATTCCGGTCGTGATGAACGGCCTCGGCGTTGCGATTGTCTCGACTTCCAAGGGTGTAATGACTGATCGCAAGGCGCGTGGTATGGGTGTCGGCGGTGAAGTGCTTTGCATCGTGGCCTGACCGGGAACGGAGTAGCTTATGTCCAGAGTTGCAAATAATCCTGTGATCATTCCTGAAAAAGTGGATGTCACGCTCAATGCCACGGAGATTTCCGTCAAAGGGCCGCTGGGGGTGCTATCGCGCAAGTTGTCCAGCGATGTGCTGGTGTCTCGTGTGGAAAATAGACTTGAATTCGCGGTTAGCGGCGATTCCAATCAGGCCAATGCGATGTCCGGCACGATGCGTGCGCTGGTGTCCAACATGGTGATTGGGGTATCTAAGGGATTCGAGAAAAAGCTCGCATTGGTAGGCGTTGGCTATCGTGCGCAGGCGCAAGGGGACAAGCTCAATTTGACGCTTGGATTTTCTCATCCGGTAGTGCATCAATTGCCGGTGGGTGTGAAGGCTGAGACGCCGACACAGACGGAGATCATCATCAAAGGGGCGGACCGTCAGCAGGTGGGGCAGGTCGCGGCCGATATTCGCGCCTATCGCAGTCCCGAGCCGTACAAGGGTAAGGGCGTGCGTTATGTGGGTGAGCAGATTGTGCTCAAGGAAACCAAGAAGAAGTAGGCGGGCAGGAGTCAAGTAAGCCATGATAGAAAAGAAACAATCACGTTTGCGCCGCTCGCGCCGGACCCGCGCGAAGATAGCCGAGCTCAAGGTAGTGCGGCTTACGGTGAATCGCTCGAATACGCATATTTACGCGCAGATCATCGATGCGTCAGGCGGCAAAGTGCTGGCCAGCGCCTCATCCGCGGAAAAATCGTTGCGTGCGGATTTGAAGAACGGCGGCAACATAAAGGCGGCTACGGTGGTGGGTAAGTCGATCGCCGAAAAGGCAATAAAAGTTGGAGTCGAGGTGGTTGCTTTTGACCGTTCGGGTTACCGTTTTCATGGCCGTGTCAAGGCGTTGGCAGAAGCCGCGCGCGAAGCCGGACTTAAGTTCTAGTATCAGGACCAGGAATTCCCCATGGCGAAAATGCAAGCTTCAAAAATGCAAACCGGTAACGAAGAGCGTGGTGACGGTTTGCGTGAAAAAATGGTCGCTATCAATCGCGTGACCAAAGTGGTTAAGGGTGGCCGTATCATGAGTTTTGCCGCGTTAACCGTTGTTGGCGATGGTGATGGCAGTATAGGAATGGGCAAGGGCAAATCGCGCGAAGTCCCGGTTGCGGTGCAGAAGGCGATGGAAGAAGCGCGTCGCAAGATGGTCAAGGTCCAATTGAAGAATGGTACGTTGCAACACACGGTTATCGGACGTCATGGCGCTGCAAAAGTGTTCATGCAGCCGGCGTCTGAAGGCACTGGCATTATCGCCGGTGGTCCGGTGCGCGCGGTGCTGGAAGTGATGGGGGTTACCAATATCTTGGCGAAATGCCTGGGTTCGACGAATCCTTATAACGTCGTTCGTGCCACGATTGATGGATTGACCAGAATGAATACGCCGTCCGAGATTGCTGCCAAGCGCGGCAAGTCGGTGGAAGAGATTACGGGGTAACTCGGGGAATTTTTATGATGGACGCCAAGAAAATCAAAGTAACGTTGATCAAAAGTCTGATCGGCACCAAGGGTGATCACCGTTTGTGCGTGCGTGGCCTTGGCTTGCGCCGCATCAATCACACGGTGGAAGTCATCGATACGCCGGCCAATCGTGGCATGATCAACAAAGTGTCGTATCTGGTGAGGGTCGGGGCGTAAGCTCCACAGGTAATCCAGGGGTTCACAGGATGTCAAAGGTAATGTTATGCGACTGAACACTATTAAGCCGGCCAAGGGTTCCAAACACTCGACTAAGCGTGTGGGCCGTGGCACGGGTTGTGGATTGGGCAAGACTGCGGGGCGGGGCCATAAAGGGCAAAAAGCGCGCGCGGGCGGCTATCATAAAGTCGGTTTCGAGGGCGGCCAGATGCCATTGCATCGTCGCTTGCCGAAGCGCGGCTTCCGTTCTCCGACAGCGGGTGACACTGCTGAAGTGCGTTTGGGCGACATTCATAAATTGGCCGTAGATACTGTTGATCTGGCGGTCTTAAAGCAGTTCGGTCTAGCGCATACGGGCGCGCTGCGGGCGAAAGTGATCCTCGCGGGCTCCATCGAGCGCAAAGTAACGCTCAAGGGGTTGGTTGTGTCGAAAGGCGCTCGCGTTGCTGTTGAAAAGGCGGGTGGCAGCGTTGAGCTTCCCGCAGTAGAAGTGCTGGCGTAAGAGGGATAGGCATTGGCCGTTAACGACTCACTGCTGGCGTCGGGAAAACTGGGCGATCTGAAGCGTCGGATACTCTTTTTGATCGGCGCGTTGATCGTGTTCCGCATTGGGTCGTTTATCCCGGTGCCGGGCATTGACCAGATGGTGCTCGCGGATCTGTTCAAGGAGCAGCGCGGCGGCGTCCTCGATATGTTCAATATGTTTTCGGGCGGCGCGCTGGAACGGTTTTCGATTTTTGCGCTGGGCATCATGCCCTATATTTCGGCTTCGATCATCATGCAGTTGATGACCGTGGCCTCGCCGACGCTGGAAGCCTTGAAAAAAGAAGGCGAGTCGGGCCGGCGGAAGATTACGCAATACACGCGCTACGGTACGGCAGGGCTTGCAATATTTCAGAGCATCGCGATCGCGATTGGACTGGAAAGCCAGCGCGGGTTGGTACTCGATCCGGGCTTGGCCTTTCGTTTGACGGCGATGGTGACGTTGACCACGGGCACCATGTTCCTGATGTGGCTGGGCGAACAGATTACAGAGCGCGGCATCGGCAACGGCATCTCGCTGATCATTTTTGCCGGTATCGCCGCAGGCCTTCCCTCGGCAGTGGGCGGTTCTCTTGAACTCGTGCGCACCGGGGCCATGTCAATTCCAGTGGCGCTTTTCATCGGCGCGCTGGTGGTCGGTGTGACCGCGTTTGTTTGTTTCGTCGAGCGCGGCCAACGTAAAATACTGGTGAACTATGCCAAGCGGCAGGTGGGACGTAAAGTGTATGGCGGGCAGAGTTCGCATCTGCCGCTGAAGCTCAATATGTCGGGCGTGATTCCTCCGATATTTGCGTCGTCGATCATTTTGTTTCCCGCGACGATCGTGGGTTGGTTCGGTGAAGGCACTTCGTCTGGGGTGACGTGGCTTAAAGATGTAGCCGGTACGCTCCAACCTGGCCAGCCTATTTATACCTTGATCTACGCATCTGCAATCATTTTCTTCTGTTTTTTCTACACGGCGTTGGTGTTTAATCCCAAGGAAACAGCGGATAACCTCAAGAAAAGCGGCGCGTTTGTTCCGGGTATTCGTCCGGGGGATCAGACCGCGCGTCATATTGAGAAAATTACGCTGCGCTTGACACTGGCAGGCGCGATCTACGTGACCTTGGTGTGTTTGTTGCCAGAATTATTGATTGTGTGGAAGAAAGTGCCATTTTATTTCGGCGGCACGTCATTGTTGATTATTGTTGTGGTGACCATGGACTTCATGTCGCAAGTGCAGGCGTACATCATGTCGCACCAGTATGAGAGTTTGTTGAAAAAAGCCAACTTCAAAGGTGGAATGTTCCCGACGCGCTAGGAAGGCGTAACGATGGAATGTGCGACTTAGATTTAACGCGTGGTTGAATTCTATTCCGCGCGAAGTGAAGCAAACGCAGTGATAGAGAGATCGGGAGCCGGAAAATGAAAGTGAAGGCATCGGTAAAACGGATGTGCCGCAACTGCAAGGTTGTGAAGCGTAAACGCGTGGTGAGAGTGATTTGCAAAGATCCGCGCCATAAGCAGCGTCAAGGATAATAGTTGTTTAAAAACAACTACTTAAGTTAGCGGAGTGATCGTATGGCTCGTATTGGTGGTGTAAATATTCCGAATCATCAGCACGCTGAAATCGCGTTAACCGCGATCTATGGTGTTGGCCGTAGCCGCGCTCGAAAGATTTGCACGGGGGCGGGCGTAGGGTTCACTCGCAAGATGAAGGACTTGTCTGATACAGACATGGACAAATTGCGCGAGCAGGTTGCGAAGTTCGCGACCGAAGGCGATCTGCGCCGTGAAGTGTCAATGAACATCAAGCGTTTGATGGATCTGGGCACGTGGCGCGGTAAGCGGCATCGTGCAGGATTGCCAGTACGTGGGCAACGCACACGCACCAACGCGCGCACACGAAAGGGGCCGCGCAAAGCGGCAGTCAAGCTGCAAAAGGGAACTACGGTCTAAGTCGGGAACCACAGATTAAGTTTTTAGAGGTAGCGATTCACTATGGCAAAAGTAAGCACGCGAGTGCGCAAGAAGGTCAAGAAGAATGTCGCCGAGGGCATTGCCCACGTGCATGCGTCATTCAACAACACCATCGTGACAATCACCGATCGTCAGGGCAACGCGCTGGCTTGGGCGACGTCCGGCAGCAACGGCTTCAAGGGATCGCGTAAGTCGACGCCATTCGCTGCGCAGATCGCCGCTGAGCAATGCGGCAAGCTTGCGGTGGAGTGTGGGGTAAAGAATATCGAAGTGCGTATCAAGGGTCCCGGTCCAGGTCGCGAGTCAGCAGTTCGCGCACTGAATGCCGTGGGGTTCAAAATCACCAGTATTTCGGATGTGACGCCAGTGCCGCACAATGGCTGCCGTCCTCCGAAAAAGAGACGAGTTTAAGGGGATCCCAACGTGGCAAGGAATCTCGACGCGAAGTGCAGACAGTGCCGCCGTGAGGGCGAAAAGTTGTTCCTCAAGGGCGAAAAGTGTTTCACCGACAAGTGCGCTATTGAGCGCCGCAACTATCCACCCGGTCAGCACGGTCAGAAGCAGGCCCGCCTGTCAGGCTACGGTGTGCAATTGCGCGAAAAACAGAAAATCCGCCGTATATACGGCATGCTCGAACGCCAATTCCGTTTGTTCTACGCGAAGGCATCCGCGAGCAAGGGCGTTACTGGCGAGGCGCTGTTGCAGCTTCTCGAATGCCGGCTTGATACGGTGACATTCCGCATGGGTTTTGGCGCTTCGCGCACCGAAGCGCGGCAGATTGTTCGCCACAACTCTATCCTGGTAAACGGAAAACGCGTCAATATTCCGTCGTTCCAATGCAAGCCTGGCGATGTCGTTGAAGTGGCCGAGGCTTCCAAGGCGCAGTTGCGCATCAAGGCAGCCTCCGAAGCCGCAGAGTCGCGTGGCCGTGCGGAATGGCTGGAAGTTGACGCCAAGGCATTGAAAGGCACGTTTAAAGCGCGTCCGCAGCGCTCTGAGCTGCCGTCCAGCATCAACGAATCGCTCGTGGTCGAGCTTTACTCCAAGTAATCGATATTAGCGAAATTAGCGAAGGGGCTCCCTTACTATGTCCAGCACTGCACTTCTGAGACCTCGTATCATCGACGTTCAGAACCTTTCGACGCATCATGCACGGCTCACCATGGAGCCGTTCGAGCGCGGCTACGGCCATACGTTGGGCAACGCGCTGCGGCGCACGTTGCTGTCGTCCATGCCGGGTTATGCGGCAACGGAGGTCAGCATTTCCGGCGTGCTGCATGAGTATTCGACACTCGATGGCGTGCAGGAAGATGTCGTCGATATTCTATTGAACCTCAAAGGGGTGGTGCTGAAGCTGCACAACCGCGACGAAGCGACGCTCATACTCAAGAAATCCGGTGAAGGTGTGGTGTCTGCTAGCGACATCGATCCGATGCATGACGTTGAAATTATCAACCCGGATCATGTGATTGCGCGTCTTGCGGCGGGTGGCAAGATTGAATTGCAGATCAAGGTAGAAAAAGGCCGCGGTTATATTGCCGCGACCAGTCGCAAGGCGCTTGAGGAAGAAGGCCGCACCGTCGGCAACATCTTGCTGGATGCCTCGTTCAGCCCGGTGCGGCGCGTTACTTACTCGGTGGAATCGGCTCGCGTAGAACAGCGCACCGATCTCGACAAGCTCATCATGGACATCGAGACCAACGGCGCCATCGATCCGGAAGAGGCTGTGCGTTACGCGGCACGCATCATGGTCGAGCAGTTGTCGGTGTTCGCCGATCTGACTGGCACGCCGGCGCTGATCGAAGAAAAACGCGCGACGCAGGTTGATCCGGTGTTGCTGCGTCCCGTCGATGATCTGGAGCTCACCGTGCGTTCGGCCAATTGCCTGAAGGCTGAGAATATTTATTACATTGGCGATCTGATTCAGCGCTCTGAGACCGAACTACTCAAGACGCCAAACCTGGGCCGCAAGTCGCTAAACGAAATCAAAGAAGTGCTGGCTTCCCGCGGCCTGACGTTAGGCATGAAGCTGGAGAATTGGCCGCCCGCAGGGCTGGAAAAGCTCTGAGCAACGGCTTGCTCGCGAGATTAACAAGGAATTATCATGCGTCACGGTCACGGATTACGAAAACTCAACCGCACCAGCAGCCATCGTTTGGCGATGCTGCGCAACATGGCTAACTCACTGCTTAAGCACGAGGCGATAAAAACCACCTTGCCGAAAGCTAAGGAGTTGCGCCGCGTGGTCGAGCCCATCATTACGCTGGGAAAATCGCCATCACTCGCCAATCAACGTTTGGCGTTTAATCGCCTGCGCGATCGCGAAAATGTTGTGAAGCTGTTCGCCGAAATCGGCCCGCGGTATGCCAAGCGCAATGGCGGCTATCTGCGTATTTTGAAGTTTGGATTCCGCAAAGGTGACAATGCGCCCATGGCTTTTGTTGAATTGATGGATCGCCCTGAAGTGAGCGCAGCACCGGTAGCACAAGACGCAAAGGCGGAATAGTCGCGGGTAGTGGTTGTTACCCCAAAATAGAAAGCCGGCTCAGCGCCGGCTTTTTTGTTGCCTGTAGATTGTAGTTATGGCGATGTCGCAGACCGCGCCTATAGCACAAGCAATACGCGGTAATCGTTGACGTTGGTGCGCGTGGGGCCGGTGATGATCAGATCCCCCAGGACATTGAAAAACCCATAGCCGTCGTTGTTATCGAGCATGGCGCTGGCGTTGAGATTCTTGTCCCTGGCGCGTGCCAGCGTGTCCGGCGCGAGTATGGCGCCCGCATTGTCTTCCGACCCGTCAATGCCATCAGTATCGCACGCCAGTGCGTGAACATTGGGTGCGTCTTCATTGTCGATGGCGAGCGACAGCAGAAACTCCGCGCAGCGTCCGCCCCGGCCTTGCCCCTTCACGGTGACCGTGCATTCGCCGCCGGAAATGAGCGCTACCGGCGCACGCCACGGCGCACTGTGCTGCTGAATTTCGCGAGCGAGCGCGCCATAGACCTTGGCCACTTCACGCGCTTCGCCGGTAACCGAGTCGCCTAAAATCGCCGACGGAATGCCCTGTGAAGCAAAAAACGCCGCCGCCGCCTGAAGCGACGCCTGCGCAGTGGCGATCACGCGGTTTTCAACACGCTCGAAAAGTCGATCTCCGGGCTTCGGTGTTTCCGCGACTTCGCCAGCCACGCCTCGCGTGAGGTGCGCCACGATGGCTTTCGGCGCGACTATGCGGTGACGACTGATAACGTCGAGTGCATCTTGGTAAGTGCTCGCGTCAGGCGCGCAGGGGCCTGATGCGATGTGCGTGGGATCGTCACCCGTAACATCCGAGATGACCAACGCGGTAACCGGCGCGCGGCACGCCGCTGCCAATCTGCCGCCCTGAATTGCCGACAGGTGTTTGCGCACGACATTCATTTCCTGTATCGGCGCTCCTGACATAAGTAGTTGTTTTGTAAGTATTTTTATTTCTTCAATGGGTATGCCTTCAACCGGCAGTGTGAGCAAACTGGAACCGCCGCCTGACACCAGCACCAACAGCCGATCATCCGCAGTGAGTGTTCTTACACGCCGCAGAATTTCCTTAGCGGCATTCTCCCCGGATTCGTCTGGCACCGGATGTCCTGCCTCGATTACAGTGATGCGATTCGTCAGCAGCCCGTGCTGGTAGCGCGTGATAACCAATCCCTCCAGCGGCGCACTGGCCGGCCAATGTTGCTCGACAGCAAGCGCCATAGAGGCTGCGGCTTTGCCCGCGCCGACCACCAGTGTTCTGCCCTTGGGCGAATCGGGTGGTTTGGGTAGATGCGGGCCGACGATTTTCAGTGGGTCGGCTGCCGCCAGCGCAGCCTGAAAGCTGCCCAGCAAGAGGTCACGCGGTGACATCACGGCAGGTGCGCCTTTAGATAGCGCGCGGTGTGGCCCTCGGGGTGGTTTGCCACCGTTTCCGGCGTTCCCTCGACCAGGATGCGACCGCCGCCGCTGCCGCCTTCCGGGCCGAGATCGATGATCCAGTCCGCCGTCTTGATCACATCGAGATTGTGTTCTATCACGATGACTGTGTTGCCATGATCGCGCAGCCGATGCAGTACGTGCAGCAGTAAATCAATATCGTAAAAATGCAGCCCCGTGGTGGGCTCGTCAAGGATGTAGAGTGTGCGTCCCGTATCGCGCTTGGAAAGTTCCAGCGCGAGCTTTACCCGCTGCGCTTCGCCGCCCGACAGCGTAATCGCGCTCTGCCCCAGCTTGATATAACCCAAGCCCACATCCAGCAGCGTTTGCAGCTTGCGCGAGATGGCCGGCACGGCGCTGAAAAATTCCGTTGCGTGCTCGACGGTCATGCCCAGCACTTCAGTGATGTTCTTGCCTTTGTAGAGGATTTGCAGCGTTTCGCGGTTGTAGCGTTTGCCGTGGCATACGTCGCAGGGCACGTAGACGTCGGGTAGAAAATGCATTTCCACCTTGAGCATGCCGTCGCCCTGACACGCTTCGCAGCGTCCGCCTTTGACGTTGAATGAAAAACGCCCCGCGCCATAGCCGCGTTCGCGCGCGGCCGGCACGCCGGCGAACAAATCGCGTATCGGCGTGAACAGTCCGGTATACGTCGCCGGGTTGGAGCGCGGCGTGCGCCCAATCGGACTTTGATCGACATTCACTACCTTGTCGAAGAACTCCAGCCCGGTGATGCTCTCGTGCGGCGCAGGCTCCGCGGCGCTGCCATACAGGTGTTGCGCGGCGGCGGTGTAGAGGGTGTCGTTGATGAGTGTGGATTTTCCGGAACCCGAAACCCCGGTGATGCACACAAACAAGCCGACCGGAATACCGACGGTCACATTTTTGAGATTGTTGCCACTGGCACCCTGCACGATGAGCCGGCGTTGTTCGTTGACCGGATGGCGCAGTGCCGGCACCGCGATACTGCGGCGTCCCGAAAGATACTGGCCCGTCAGCGATTCCGCGTGTGCGCACACTTGCGCAGCAGTGCCTTCGGCGATGACACAGCCGCCATGCACGCCCGCGCCCAGCCCCATATCGACAACGTAGTCCGCGCACAGGATCGCCTCTTGATCGTGCTCGACGACGATCACCGAGTTGCCAATATCGCGCAACCGTTTGAGCGTTTCGATCAGACGGTCGTTGTCGCGTTGATGCAGGCCAATCGATGGTTCGTCGAGTACATACATGACACCCGTTAATCCAGAACCGATCTGGCTGGCCAAACGGATGCGTTGCGCTTCGCCGCCCGACAGCGTGTCGGCCGCACGATCGAGTGACAGATAGTCGAGCCCGACGTTGACCAGAAACTGCAAACGGTTGCCGATCTCATGCACGATCTTGTCGGCTATTGTGCGCCGTGCACCGGCAATATCGATGGCCGAAAAAAATGCCACGGCTTGATCTAATGATAAGTTACTGATTTCATGTATATTTTTATGGGATACCGTGACATGACGCGCTTCGCGTCGCAGCCGCGTGCCGGCGCATTCCGGGCACGCTTGCGTGTTCAGATACTTGGCGAGTTCTTCGCGCACCAAAACAGAATCGGTTTCACGCGTGCGGCGTTCCAGGTTGGGAATCACACCTTCGAACGCGTGTTCGCGAACAACACTTTTCCCGCGCTCGCCGGCATAGGTGAATGCAATTTTCTCGGTGCCCGAACCGTTGAGGACCGTGGTTTTCACTTCGTCGGTCAGTTCGTGGTACGGCGTTTCCAGATCGAAGCCATAGTGCTGTGCCAGGCTTTGCAGCATCTCGTAAAAAAACTGGTTACGTCTGTCCCATCCTTTGATGGCGCCCGATGCCAGCGATAGATCGGGAAAGGCAACCACGCGCTTGGGATCAAAAAAACTCACGGTGCCGATGCCATCGCATCGCGGACAGGCACCCATCGGATTGTTGAACGAAAACAAACGCGGTTCGAGTTCGGGCAGCGAATAACTGCACAGCGGGCACGCGAACTTGGCTGAAAATAAATGCTCCTTGCCGCTGTCCATTTCGACAGCGAGCGCGCGACCGTCGGCATGACGCAGCGCCGTTTCGAACGATTCGGCGAGCCGCTGTTTGGCATCTTCGCGGACTTTGAGCCGATCAACGATGACATCGACCGTGTGCTTGAAGTTCTTTTTTAACTTCGGCAGATTGTCGATTTCATAGACTTGCCCGTCAATACGCAGCCGTACGAAACCCTGTGCGCGCAGCTCGTCGAAAAGATCGGCCTGTTCGCCTTTGCGTCCGGCAATCAACGGCGCTACGATCATCACGCGCGTGTCGGCGGGCAGCGTGAGCACATGGTCAACCATCTGCGCCACGCTTTGCGCTTCCAGGGGCTTGCCATGATCCGGGCAGTGCGGGTCGCCGACGCGAGCGAATAGCAAGCGCAGGTAGTCGTGAATTTCCGTGATGGTGCCGACGGTGGAGCGTGGATTGTGGCTGGTGGCTTTTTGCTCAATCGAAATTGCCGGCGAAAGCCCGTCAATCAGATCAACGTCCGGCTTCTCCATGATCTGCAGGAACTGCCGCGCGTACGCCGACAGCGATTCGACGTAGCGGCGCTGGCCTTCGGCGTAGAGCGTGTCGAAGGCGAGTGACGATTTTCCAGAACCCGACAAGCCGGTGATGACCACGAGCTTGTTACGTGGCAGATCAAGATTGATGTTCTTCAGGTTGTGCGTGCGTGCGCCGCGCACACGGATGTACTCACCGCTTCTTGGG
>JAYVQD010000504.1:0-4017 GCA_043777275.1 Nitrosomonadales bacterium | reverse complement strand
CCAAACTCAACGCGGCGAACGCGCGCATTATTCTGGGCTGCGACACCGGGCTGCCGGACCATCTGCATGGTTACGCCGAGCAACGCGAGCTGGAGCTGATGGTGTCGGCGGGCATGACGACTATGCAGGTGATCGTTGCCGCCACCAGCCGCGGCGCGGAATATTTGCAGCTTGCGGATTCGGGCGCGCTCGCGGCGGGCAAGCGCGCGGATTTTCTGGTGCTGGATGCGAATCCGCTCGACGACATACGCCACACGCGGCGCATCGCGCGCATGTTCGTCAATGGCGCAGAAGTGGATCGCACCGCGTTGCGGGCGTCGCTGATTAAATAATGTAAGTATTTGTTTTAAAAGGATAATTTTAATGAAAAAAAGATGGAAAAACCGTCCCGAAGGTTCCAACTGGGGCGAATTCGGCGACGACGATCAACACGGGCGCATGAACTACATCACTGCCGAGCGCAGGCTTGCGGCGTTGAAGGAGGTGAAGACCGGGCAGGTGTTCACGCTGTCGCATCCGCTGGATAAACCCGGCGGCACGGTGCTGAATCCGAATCGCAAACCGCCGGTGTTTCATCCGGTGTTTCGCGGCAAAGAAACGTATTTCAATCTGCCGTCGGCGAAAATCGATCCGCGGTTTAACGACGTGGGCTCCGACGAAGCGATCATGTTGTACATGCAGTACTCCACGCACTGGGACAGCTTCGCGCACAAGGGCACGATGTTCGATGCCGACGGCGACGGCGTGGAAGAAGCGGTGTCGTACAACGGCTGGCGCATCGTTGATGAGCAGAATCGCGGCCTGCACGGCGAGCTCGGCGCACGCGCGGTGTCGGTGGCGGAAATGGCGCAGACCGGCGTGCAGGGCCGCGCGGTGATGGTCGATCTGCGTCACCATTTCGGCGACGCGCGCACGGCGGTCACCTACGAGATGCTCGCCAAAGTGATGCGCGACGATAATGTCAGCGTGCAGAAGGGCGACATCCTGTGCGTGCATACGGGGCTGGGCCAGTTGATCCGCAACGCCAACGGCAAGTTGGATGACACCATCAAAACCCGTTGCAGCGTGCTCGACGGCTACGACAAGCCGCTGCTGGAGTGGATCGCCGACAGCGGCATCGCCGCCATCGCGTGCGATAACCTCGCGGTGGAGCGCAGTTCGACGCTGGGCGCCGATCCGCGCCTGCCGCATCGCGGGCCGGCGCTGCCGCTGCATGAACATTGCCTGGTGAAGCTCGGCATTCATCTGGGGGAGTTGTGGTACTTAACCGAACTGGCGGCGTGGCTGCGCGCCAATCAGCGCAGCAGCTTTTTACTCACCGCGCCGCCGCTTAGAATGCCCGGCGCCGCAGGATCGCCGGTAACCCCGGTGGCCACTGTGTAGGACGGGAGTCATCCCGCCCCGATCGTGCTACGCACATAAAAACAACAAAACAGGAATTTACTCATGTCCGACAACCCGAATAACGACAAGACAGCCACCCGGCGCGGCCTCGACGTGCTGCGCGATCCGCTGCTGAACAAAGGCACCGCCTTCTCCGAAAAAGAACGTGACGCGCTGGGGCTGCGCGGCCTGCTGCCGCCGCATGTGCTGAGCCAGGTGGAACAGATGGCGCGCTTTCTGGCGAGTCTGCGCAAGCTCTCGGACCCCCTCGATAAATTCGTCGCGCTCAACTCGCTGCATGATCGCAACGAGGCGCTGTTTTTTCGCGTACTGTGCGATCACATCGACGAGATGCAGCCGATTGTTTATACGCCGACGGTGGGCCTCGCCTGCCAGCGCTTCGGCAACATTTTCCAGCGCCCGCGCGGCATGTTCATCGGCGTCAATGATCGAGGCAACATCGCGAAGGTTCTGCGCAACTGGCCGCATCCGGCGGGCATCATCGTCGTCACCGATGGCGAGCGCATACTCGGCCTGGGCGACCTCGGCGCACACGGCATGGGTATTCCGGTGGGCAAGCTGTCGCTGTACACCGCCTGCGCCGGTATCCACCCGCAACTGTGCCTGCCGATTACGCTGGATGTGGGCACCAATAACGATGCCCTGCGCGACGACATCAACTACGTCGGGCTGCGCCAGCGCCGCATCACGGGCGCCGCGTACGACGAGTTCATCGAAGAATTCATGGCGGCCACGCAAGAGGTCTTCCCCGGCGTGCTGGTGCAGTTTGAGGACTTCGCCAATCACAATGCGTTTCGCCTGCTCGAAAAATACCGCGACCGCCTCTGCTCGTTCAACGACGACATTCAAGGCACCGCCGCCGTGGCGCTGGCGGGACTGTTTTCGGCGCTGCGTATCACCGGTGCGCCACTGTCGGAGCAGACCATTCTGTTTCTCGGCGCGGGCGAGGCCGCGACCGGCATCGCCGATCTCATGGTGTCGGCGATGATCGCTCAGGGGCTAACGCGCGAGCAGGCGCTGCGCCGGTGCTGGCTGGTTGACTCGCAGGGGCTGGTGGTCAAAAGCCGGGCGAAGCTTGCCGAGCATAAATTGACGTATGCGCACGAGCATCCGCCGATAGGTGATTTTTTATCCGCCATCAAGAGGCTCAAACCGACGGCGATTATCGGCGTGTCGGCGGTGGGAGGTACTTTTACGCGCGAGGTGCTCGAAGCAATGGCGAAACTCAACGCGCGACCGATTGTGTTCGCGCTGTCGAACCCGACCTCGCAGGCCGAGTGTACTGCCGAAGCGGCGTACCGCCATACCGGCGGTCGCGCGCTCTTCGCCTGCGGCAGTCCGTTCGACCCGGTGGATTTCAACGGCAAAACGTATGTGCCGCGGCAGGGCAACAACTCGTATATTTTTCCCGGCATCGGATTGGGCGCCATCGCCAGCGGCGCAAAATCGATTACCGACGAAATGTTCATGGCCTCGGCGCACACCCTGGCGCAACTGGTGACGGAATCGGATCTTGAGCAAGGCAGCCTCTACCCCGCGCTGCCGCGCATTCGCGAAGTGTCGGCGGCCATCGGCAATGCCATCGCCGATATCGCTTACCGGCGCGGACTATCCGGCAAGGCGAGGTCGACGGATGTGATGCAGGATGTGCAATCGCATATGTTTGATCCGCACTATTGAGGCTGCTGTGAATGCCGCGCTCAAAGTGCGCATGACCACCGCCCTGCGCGCACCGACGCACAGCCTGGCGTGGTGCGGCGCCGAAACGGGCGTGTTCAAACAGCAAGGGCTGGAGGTGAGCTTTCCGGTGATCGAAACCACCGGCCCCGAAGCCGTCGCGGGTCTTGCGCGCGGCGAGTGGGATTTTTGTCAAACCGGCACGCTGCCGGTGGTGGAAATTTTTTGTAAGGCGGCGCCGTGCCGTCGGTGTTTGCCACGACGAGAAAGCTGATTGCCACCAACCGCGAGCTGGTGATGCGCGTGGCGCAAGGATTCATTCAAACCGTACACGCCTTCAAGACCCAGCCCGAGGTGTATATCCCGGTGCTGCAACGGTTTTTGAATATCAGCGACCGCAAGCTGGTGGAAGACCAATACCAGTTTTACCTGCCGCTGTTTCCGCGAGTGCCACGCATGGCGTTGAGCGTGGAAGGTGTGCAATCGATACGCGATACGTTTTCCAAAACCTATCCAGCGGCGCAGCAAGTGCAGGAGGCGGATTTTGTGGATTCGTCGATAGTCGATGCGCTGGAGCAGAGCGGGTTTATCAAGAATTTTTACGCCGGAACCATCCAGTAAACCCGTAGGGCGGGAGCCATCCCGCCTTCCGAGAATAGCGCAAGAGGCGGATACGCTACGTTGCTCCCGCCTTACGAATTCTGCGGTGGCTACTCCAGCAGTTCAAACGCGCTTGGCCCCATGCCGTAAAAATACAGCACGGTACCTTCATCCTTGGTCAGCCCGAAGTGCCCCTGATTCGCCGGCTCGGTGAACCACGTGCCGGCCACGTGGCGATGCAGCTTGGTTTCGTCGTATTTTTCGCCATAGCCGATGTAGTGCACGCCTTCGAGCACCATGGCGTAACGCGCATCGGGATGCTTGTGCGCCAGCGCC
>JAYVQD010000503.1:0-15880 GCA_043777275.1 Nitrosomonadales bacterium | reverse complement strand
TGCATCCACACATGCGCAATATCACCATGGATTCCCGGAATACGCTGCGCTCCTTCCGGGCTACGGTTACTGTCGTGACGGTGATAAACCAAAACCGTCATTCCCGCGCAGGCGGGAATCCAGAACACATCCGCTCGTTCTACCGCCTCATGGATTCCCGCCTGCGCGGGAATGACGGGAGAGGAAGTGTTGCGACAACAGGCAATCACTGTTGCGCCGCCATCTGCGCCTGCACCCGCGCCACCGCTTCAGCCTTCTCGCGGTTACGCGCAGCGCACGACTCAGCCCATTGCAGCGTGCCGCGCGCGCGTTCGGCCTCGTAACGGTCAATCACGCGGCCTTCCACTTCGAGCCAGGGTTCATCGCCTGCTTGCAAGCGTTCAAACTGTTCCAGCACCCAGTGCGCGTCGCGCACGTCGGCTTCCGAAGGGGTGTAGCCAACATTGTGCGACTCCACCACCGCCGGGTTCAGCCCGCCGCCGCCCACGCGCAGGCCGCACGCACGCGCGGCTTCGGCCAGACGCAGCGCGCGGTTACCGTCACTTACACTGCCGCTGGTATTGGCAATGAAGGGCGCGGCGCGCACGCCGAGGCCCAGCGCGCGCGCCGCCAAGTTGGCTTCGCCGCGCAGATACACAAACTGATCGTAGGGCACAAACATTTCCACGCCCAGATCGCGCGACATATCGTAGCCACCGTTGGTCGCGCCGAATTCCCTGATGCGCGGGCTGGCGGCGGCGATGTCGTAGACGTTGGTCACGCCCACCGCCGTTTCAATGCCGCAGTCGATTTCCACCGTGCCGGGCGCGATGCCGCGTTCTTTTTCGTAGCGCGTAATCAACGCATCCAGCGTGCGCACCTCATCGGCGGTTTCGGTTTTGGGGTACTTGATGCGAGCGAGCCCCGGCCACACCGCAGCCTCGGTGTCGGCGGCCATGTGCTCGTGATTGATGCGCACAAAAGCCTCGGTGCCCGCGCGCGTCACCTTCGGGATTGACTCCTTCACCAGTGTGCGCGCGTACGCCTTGCGGTTTTGCGGCACCGAGTCTTCGAGATCAAGGGTGACAAAATCACAACCGCGCCGCCATGCCTGATCGACGAAACGCGGCGTAACGATAGGCATGGTGAGGCCGGAGCGGCGCACTTTTTGTTTTGCCATGGCGGCCTCTCTTATGCGTACATTTTATTCAGTGGCGCAACCTGCTCGGCGCGCAAACACAGCGCGCCTGTAAAGCCGGCGGCGCGTCCGCGTTTCGCCGCTTGCAAGGTATTTTCCGCCGTCGCGAGCAACCCGCGATCCGGCGCGCGCCACCACGCGCCCAGCGGCGCCACGCCAATCGCGCGCGCGATAATGATCAGCCGCTGCATTAGATACGGCATCAGATGCAGTTCACCGGAAGGCTCGGGCCGCAAATCCATCGCGAGATCGGCGCGGCCCAGTGTCAGCGCCCGCACACGCTTGCTGGCGGTGGCGATGTCGTAGGCATCCTGATTGCCGCGCGCGGTTTCCAGTGACAGCACCATGGCTGTCGAGCCTGCCGCAAGGCCACGATCTTTTTCCAGTAAAAACAAAACGGTATCTATCGTCGCTATCTGCGCCGCCGACTCCGCGCGCGACACTACCACGCCGCTTAAACCCGGCCACACGCAGGCGCGCAAATCGGTCTCGTGGTGTTGCGGATCGATTTGCGCGTACACCTGCGCACCATTCGCGCGCACCGCCTCTATCGCTGCGCGCATTTTTTCTCTGGCCGAAGACTTTTGTTCGCCGCGCACAAACTCAACCAGATCCAGCACGATCACATCTGCGCCGGATTTTGCTGCCAGCGCGATGGCATCCGCCTTGGACGCCGGAACCACCAACCACGATCGTTGCTTGTTGCTCATGCGGAACCCTTTGTCAAAAACATCGCTACGCCAGCGCCGTGCGCAATTCGCCCGTCACGCGCGAACCTTCGGCGAGAATAAACGCAATCTCGCTGTTGGTGGTGATGAAGCGCATGCCCTTGCGGATGAACTCCACCTGCCGCGCGAGATTACGATCGCCACCCACGCCGGGCGCCTTGCCGTATTTTTTACACGCCGCGATGACTTTTTCCAGCGCCGCTATGTGCTGCGCGCTGCCAAAGCTGCCGGGCTTGCCCATCGCCGTCAGCAAATCATTCGAGCCGACGTGAACCACATCGACACCTTCCACCGCGCAAATCGCTTCGACGTTATCCAGGCCCTCCTGCGTTTCGATCATGCACACCACCAGCGTGTTGTCCTGCAGCGCGGCCACGGCATCGGGCACCGGCGTCGGGCGATAATTGAGTATCGGATAACCGCCGCCGACCGAGCGCGTGCCGATGGGCGGATACTTGCAGCGATTGACCGCGCGCCGCGCCTGCTCTGCGGTGTTCACATCGGGGAACACAATGCCCATCACGCCGTTATCCAGCAGCACCTGCGTCTGCGGATCGTCGCATCCGCTCACGCGCGCGAGCGGCGCGATACCGCAGCCGTTGGCGGCCATCGCAATGTGACCGACGGTCTCGACGTTATAAAGCGAATGCTGGCAGTCGATAAAAATAAAATCGTGCCCGGTGGATTTCGCAATGCCCGCGATATCACCGGAGCGCGCCAGACGCACGTTCATGCCGAGTGCGATTTTGTCTTGCCTGAATAATTCCTTGATCGGATTGAGCAACAATACAGCCATAAATTATCCTTTAAAAACAAATAGTTATAATACTAAAACTTGCGCACATGATTCGGCGTGAGTTCCTTGATCGAGCGCGCGCCGCATTGCTGCATCACCGCGCGCGTTTCGATGCGCAGCAGCTCCAGCACGCGCTCCACACCCGCCTGACCAAACGCGCCGAGGCCCCACAGATACGGCCGCCCGATGCACACGCCGCGCGCGCCCATCGCCAGCGCTTTCACCACATCGGTGCCGCGACGAAATCCGCTATCGACCAAAACAGGCAGGCGACCCTTCACCGCTTCGATCACTTCCGGCAGGGCGTCAATGGTGCCGCGTCCGCTGTCTTCGCCGCGCCCGCCGTGATTGGAAACAATAATGCCATCAACACCGTGCTGCACCGCCAATGCCGCGTCTTCAGCGGTGAGGATGCCTTTCAACATGATCTTCATGCTCGTAGTGTCGCGCAGACGTTTGATGAAATCCCAGGTCATGTTGGCGGACTGCATGCTGGCAACCTTGGACACATCAATACCCGCGTAATTGGGCCGGCGGTCACGGTCCCCGCCGCTGCCGCCACCGCCCGACGCCGCGCTATGGCACTGCTTGCAATCGCGATTGTCCGTGGCGCGCAGCCGGAACAAGGTTTCCTGATTGCGTCCGCCAACGCGATCGACTGTCACCGCCAGCACCGGAGAGCCGGCGGACTCCGCACGCTTGACCAATGCGCGCGCGACATCCCAACTTGATGTCGCGTAGAGCTGAAACCACACCGGCCCGCCACGCGCCTCCATCGCCGCCTCGATCGAGGTGGTGGCCCCGGTAGCGAGCATTTCCAGATGGTTGCCCACCCGCGCCGCGCGCGCGACGGCGACTTCACCATCCGCGTGATACGCCTTGTTGCCGCCGGTGGGCGCGATGCAAATCGGCGACGCATACGTGGTGCCGAAAATTTCCATGCTCATGTCCATCTTCGACACATCGTTCAGGCGGCGCGGGCGCAGATAATATTTGAGAAACGCCTCGCGGTTCGCGCGCAGCGTCACTTCATCGTCGATGCCGGACGCCATGTAACCGAAGTGCGCGGGCGGCACGTTTTTGCGGCATGCCAATTCAAAATCAAACACGTTGATCGCGTCTTTGGGATTGGTAATGACGTTTTGCGGGCTGAGCGAACCCCACATCAGCGGGTCGGGCGAGCGCGTGGTCGGCACGGCTTCCGCCGCGAACGCATTGAAACCCGCCAAGCCTGGTGATGCGAGCAACGGACTCGCGGATAGCCATTTCAGGAACTGACGGCGATGGGCAACAGGGTCGTTGGGCAACATGTGGAATTCTCCCGTGGATTATTGAGCAGAGATTCCGCCTGTAGCGCGGCGGAGTCAAGCGCTGCCAACGCTCCAGCGAAACTGGCACAATCACGGCCTCTGCATGATTGAGTAGGAACACATGAACAAAAAAATCGCGGTGCTCGGCTGCGGCGCCATCGGCAGCAGCGTCAGCGCTGATCTCACCAAGGCCGGTTACGACATCACCGTCATCGACCAATGGCCGGCGCAGGTCGAAAAGATAAAAGCCGATGGCCTTGAAATTTCCCTGCCGGACACGGTGGTCAAAACACCGATCCGCGCGCTGCACTTATGCGAGTTGTCCTCGGCCCGACTGGAATTCGACATCGTGTTCATGGCGGTGAAATCCAACGACCATCGCTGGCTGGCGGAATTCATCAAGCCTTATCTGAAAAAGGACGGCGTGTTCGTCGCCATCCAGAACGGCTTCAATGAAGACTCGCTCGCCTCCATCATCGGCAAGCAGCGCCTGATCGGCTGCGTGGTCGAACTGTCGGCGGAAATCTTCAATCCCGGGTTCGTCAAGCGCAACACCACCCACCAGACCACGTGGTTTTCGGTGGGCGAGCACGACGGGTTTTTCACCGAACGGGTCAAAGAGATTCAGTCGATCCTCAACCACGTCGGCCGCTGCGACGTGACCAGCACCATCCAGAGCGCGAAGTGGACCAAGTTGATCGCCAACAGCATGACCATGGGGCCGTTCGGCTTACTGGGACTGGGCAACACCGAAGCCGCGCACCTGCCCGGCATGTTTGATCTGTCGGTGCAACTGGGCAAGGAATCGGCGGCCGTGGGCGAGGCGATGGGCCTGCGCATGGAACCGATTTTCGGCTTACGCGCCGACGAATTCGCCGGCACCACCGAAGAAAATATTGTCACCGCGATGAAAACCCTGCTGGGCCACGTCAGCCGCGGCCGCACCGCACCGATACACGATCACCTGAAAGGCCGCGTGAGCGAAATGGCGTTCATCAGTGGCCTGGTCGCGCGCAAGGGCAAAGAGATGGGCATTGATGTGCGCTGCAACGCCGCAGTCGCCGAGATCGACCGGCAGATCAACACGGGTGAAATGGCGATGGATAAATCGAACTTTGAGTTGTTGAAACAGAGGGTGGGGAAGTAGCCGCGAGTAAACCGGGGATTCACCCATCCAACGCTCGATGGTTCAGATCGTAGAGCATCGAACGGCGTAGCGCGTTGCAGTTGTTGTGTCCTACGCGGGTTTCTATCGAGAGGGTTTTATATAAGTAATTGTTTTTATTCGTCTTTATTCGACTTTATCGATTGCCAACGGCCCGATTAACCGAACATGCAATAATCCGGATTCCCGGAATCTGGAGAATGTCATGGAAGTCATCAAGCTGGGCAAAAAAGGCCAAGTCTCGCTGCCGTCGGCAATTTTACGCAAGTTGGGATTGGAAGGCTCCGCAACGCTGCTCGTCGACACCACGGATGATGGTGCGGTCATTTTGCGCCCTGCGGCGGTGTATCCCATCGAACTGTATAGCGATACGCGCGTTGCCGAGTTCGAGCGGGAAAATGCTGTTCCCCAAAAACTGGCGTCGCGCGTTGAGCAGTTCGTCGTAAAACGCCGCAAGAAGCCGCGCTGAATGCGGATTTTTCTGGACGCAAACGTACTGTTTAGCGCCGCGCTTGGCGCCAGCAGCGGGCTACGCGGCTTTTTCAGTCTCGCGGAAGTAGGCCTATGTGAACTGGTTAGCTCTCCTTTTGCGCTCGACGAAGCGCGGCGCAACATCGCGCGCAAGCAATTCGCAAAAGTCACTGATCTTGAGCAACTGATCGCGCGTATCGCGATTTGCCGGGAAGCCACAACCGACGCCGTGCAGTGGGCGCGCTCCACCGGACTTCCCGGCAAGGACGCGCCGATCCTCGCGGCGGCGGTTCAGGCTAAAGTCGATATCCTTGTCACGGGTGACCGTGCGCATTTTGGAATGCTCTACGGGCGCAAGCTGCGCGGCGTCGCAGTCCTGACCCCGCGCGCCGCGCTTGAGCTTATCCTGACCTTGGCGGATAAGTAACGCCTTTCACAACGTCTAATACTCGATGGCGCGATGAAGACTACCGCGGCACAAATATGAACGGCGCGCATGGGCACACAGAGCGCGCCCTGCAATCACTTGCTTGCTCATTCGCCAAGCCTGCCTTGCGCATAGGCGATGTGCTGTGGCCCGATCTCCGATACCTTGTTGCACGAAATATTCGCCATACCGCGGCTGATTTCGCCACGATAAATATCCAGCGCGCGCGTTGCGCCCGCCTCGCCCGCCGCGGCAGTGCCATACAACGTGCTGCGTCCGATCAGCACCATTTTCGCGCCCAGTGCGAGCGCCTTCACCACGTCGCTGCCGCGACGCACGCCGCTGTCGAAGATGATGGTGGTGCGCTCACCCACGGCCTTGACGATTTCCGGCAGCACTTCGATCGGCGCGGGCGCGGCGTCGCAGTTACGCCCGCCGTGGTTGGAGACGATCACGCCGTCGGCGCCAAGTTCGACGGATTTCGACGCATCATCGGGATGCAGCAGGCCCTTCACCAGCAACTTGCCGGGCCAGATGTCGCGCAGCGCTTTCAAGTCGTCCCAGTTGAGTGAATCGCTGCGGGTGTCCTTGGTGCCGCCATAGGCGGTGGTAACTTTGCCTTTTAACTCGTCGGGGAAATTCACGCGCTCGGGCAAACCGCCGTTGGCGATATAGCGTCCCAGCACGCCGAGCATCCAGCGCGGATGGGTGAGTACATCGAGCGTGTTTTTGCTGTTGTATTTGAACGGCACGGAGAAGCCGTTGCGGCGGTTGTATTCGCGGTTGCCGGCGACCGCGCCGTCCACCGTCACCAGCAGCGCCTCGAAACCTGCGGCCGAGGCACGCCGCACCAGTTGATGCGACAGCTTGCGGTCGGCCCACATGTAGAGCTGCATCCACAGCGTGCCGCCGACTTCGCCGGCGATTTCTTCCATGCTGGTGATGGAGCCGGTGGCGAGCGAAAACGGAATGCCGGCAGCCTTGGCGGCGCGCGCGAGTTCCAGCTCGCCCTTGTACCACATCATGCCGGCCGCACCCGTGGGCGCGATGCCGATGGGCATTTTGTGTTTCTTGCCGTAGATGGTGGTGTCGAGTTTGCGCCCCGAGACATCCACCAACATGCGCGGACGGAACTGGATGCGTTCAAATGCTTCGCGGTTGTTGCGCAGCGCCACTTCCTCTTCGGTGCCGCGATCGACGAATTCAAACAGCCATTTAGGCAGGCGCTGCCTGGCCATGTCGCGCAGGTCAAAAATATTCTGCGCGTCTTCTACTTTCGGAAAAATCACCGTGTTCCCCTTTTTATCTCAATCAAATTGTATCTTCGCCGCGCGTATCACCTTCGCCCAGCGCGCAACCTCATTGCGGAGGTATTCGCCAAACTCGGCAGGCGTGGCGGACACCGCCGCATCGATGCCCACGCCGGCGAGCCGTTGTTTCACCTCCGCCGCCTGCATCCCCGTCACCAGGTCTTTATGCAAACGCGTGATGATGTCAGCACGCACGCCGATGGGCGTGGCCACGCCGTACCAGGTGGTGAGTTGCAGATCGGGCATGCCGGCTTCGATGCTGGTGGGCAATTGCGGCAACTGTGGCACGCGCTTCACGTCGAGCACGGCGAGGCCGCGCAGCCTGCCTGCCTGTATGAACGGAATCGTCGCCGGCACCGTCACCACCACCATGTCGGATTCGCCCGACAGAATATTGGTCAACGCGATGCTCGCGCCTTTGTACGGCACATGCACCATGCTGATTTTGTTGATCGACGCAAACAGCTCGCTCGCCAGATGGTTGGACGAACCCACGCCGCCGGAGCCGAAAGTGAGTTTGCCGGGGCTGCTGCGGCCCAGCGTGGCAAGTTCTTTCAAGGTTTTAACCGGCAGTGAGGGATGCACCACAATCAGGTTCGGCACGGTGGCGGCGAGTGACACGGGGGCAAAATCTTTCACCGGATCATATTTCGGCTTTTTGGTCATGCTGGGGCTGGTGGCGTGCGACGCGCTTAATATCACCAGCGTGTAGCCATCGGGCGGCATGCGCGCGGCGACTTCCGCGCCGATGTTGCCGCCGCTGCCGGGGCGGTAATCCACCACCACTGGCTGGCCTAGGGATTCGGCGAGTTTTTCCGAAAGCATATGCGCTAAAATCTGCGACGCGCCGGTGGGAAACGGCGCGATCAGGCGCAGCGGTTTTACCGGGTAAGCCTGTCCTGAGCCTGTCGAAGTGGTTTGTGCCTGCGCAAACAGCGGTATCAACAACGCGGCCGCACCAACACAGTACCGTAAACAACGCATGCTTCTCCTCCCAATTTTTATGCTGTCGAGTTTGCACCGGCGCACATCGATTTGCAACGCATGAGACCCACATCGTGATCCGCGCCGCCATTGTAGGTTTGGGTTCCTGGGGCAAAACGCTCGTCGGCTCGGTGCAGGGCAGAACCGATGACATCCGTTTTACCGCCGCCTGCATCCGCACGCCCGCCAACGCGCAAGACTATTGCCGCGAACACGGACTGCAACTCACTGCGAGCTACGAGTCATTGCTCGCTGATCGCAACATCGACGCGGTGGTGCTGGCCACGCCGAATTCACTGCACGAGGCGCAAATCACGCAGGCCGCGGCGGCGGGCAAACACGTCTATGTCGAGAAGCCCTTCACGCTGACGCTCGCCAGCGCGCGTGCGGCGGTGGATGCGGTAGCGCGCGCCAAGGTGACGCTGGCGGTGGGCCTGAATCGCCGTTTTCATCCGAACATGATCGAGCTCACCCGCCGCGTGCGCGCGGGCGCACTGGGCACCATCGGCGCCATGAACGCGGAGCTGACCGCCGCCACCGGCTTTCATCGCCCGAAAACATCGTGGCGCGTGGACGCCAAAGAAGAACCCGCCGGCGCGATGGTGTCGATCGGCGTGCATCTGGTGGATGCAATGATGCACATGGCCGGTCGCGTGCGCGAGGTGTACTCCGTTGCCGCCAATCGCGGCGGGCCGCATGGCGACGACACCACGCACTTGATGCTGCAATTCGAGTCGGGTGTTACCGGGCTGATCTACTGTTCGGTGGCGGCCACGCGCAATCATCGCCTGTCGGTCTACGGCACCAAGGGCTTTGCCGAGGTGTTGAAGCCGCAGATGGATACCTTGCGATTTATCCCCATTGTCGAGGGCCACGCCAGCCATCTGGCGCGCCTACCCGAACCGGAGGTGATCGAAGCGCCGGGCTTCAATTATGTGGGCAAGTCATTGACGGAATTCGCGCGCTGCATCAACGAGGGTGCGGCTTACCCCATCTCCACCAGCGACGTTTTGCATGGCGTTGCGGTGCTGGAAGCCGCCATACAATCGGCAGCCACGAAAAAGCCCGTCCAAGTCACGGACTGAAACCGCAGAGCGGCGGCGATCTTTGCTAGACTTCGCAGCACATAGATGAGGACACGACTCATGGATTTCGCACTCAACGAAGAACAATCCCGCTGGCAAAACGAGGCGCGTCATTTCGCCAAAGAGGTGCTGCTGCCCGCATCACTCAAGCACGACCAGATTGAAGGCGGGCGCGAGCCGTGGGATTGGGAGATCATCAAGGCGGGTTCCAAACTGGGCTTTCGCACCTTTACCGTGCCCAAGGATTTGGGCGGCATCGGCGCGGATTTCGTGACGCAGGCAATCGTGATGGCCGAGCTCGCCAAAGCCGACAGTGCGATGTCGAAAGCCTTCAGCCAAAATTGGAAATGGAGTCACCTGATCGCGGAGTTTTGCACCAAGGATCAGAAGGATCGTTTTCTCAAGCCGTTTCTCGCCGACGATACCTACGTCATCGGCTCGGCCAGCACCGAGCCGAACTCGGGCTCGGACAATCGTTATCCGCCGGACGAGGTGAAGTCGGGTTTCCACCTGACCTCAAAACGCGAAGGCGACGACTGGATACTCAATGGCGAAAAAACCTTTATCGCCAATGGCTCGGTGGGAAAACTGTTTTTTGTCAACACGCGTTCCGACACCAGCGTGCTGGCGCGCGAAGGCACCACGGTGTTCATGGTGCCGCTGGGCACGCCGGGCTTTCGCATCGGCAAGGTGTTCAACAAAGCGGGCTGGCGCTTCTATCAAAATGCCGAACTGATATTTGAAAACGCACGTGTGCCGCACGCCAACGTGGTGGGCGAACCGCACAAGGGGCAAAAGGTTCGCAGTGGCGTCGCCGCCGAGTTCAGCGACTTCGAACTCGCCGCCAACGCACTGGGCATTTGCGACGCCGCCGCCGAATACGCGATGCAGTTCGCCAAAAAAGAAAAACGCGCCGGCAAAGCGCTGTGGGATCACCAACTGGTGCAACTGAACATTCACGAAATGCACATGCTCACCGAAACGCTGCGCTCGTACGTGATGCGCACCGCGTGGGATATGGACACCAAAGTTCACGGCTCGCTCAGCCCGGTGCTGGTGATGGCGTATGCGTCCGACGTGTTGCAACGTGTCACAAAATTGAACATGGAAGTACACGGCATACACGGCGGCATGATGGATGCGATGACGCAAAAGCTGGTGCGCGACGGGATTATCTGGACGCATCTCGCGGGCGACAACACGCAGCGTTTGAAAGCCGTACGGCGCATGAAATAATTGTTTAAAAACAAATACTTACATTGAATCCTCGGCAGCGGCCATGAGCAGCGAATTCAAGGTATTCGGCAGCAACGCGCTGCGCACGGTGTTGCTCGATTGCCTGTCCGCGTTTGATCGCGCAAACGGCGTTACCACCACCGTCGATTTCGGCGCCACCAACCACACGCTCGAAGTGGTGCGCGGCGGTGCTGTCGCGGATGTCATCATCGCCACCGCCGGCGCGATTGATACGCTCACGCTTGAAGGAAAAATCATCAAAGGCACACGCACCGACCTCGCCACGGCGGGCATCGGCGCCTGCGTGCTGGCCGGTGCGCCGCGGCCTGACATCAGCACGGTGGATGCGCTCAAACGCGCACTGCTCAACGCAAAATCCATTTCGTACTCCAAAGCCGGGCAAAGCGGCATACACATGGCAAAAGTGATCGAACAACTCGGCATCGCCGAACTCGTTAACGCCAAGGCCAAAATCAACGCCAGCGGACTGGTGGGCGAAGTCGTGCTGCGCGGCGAAGTCGAACTCGGGTTTCAACAGATTAGCGAACTGCTCGCAGTAAAAGGCGTTGATGTCATCGGGCCGCTGCCGGATGAACTGCAATTGAACAGCGTATTTGCGGCGGGCATCGGCGTGGCAACGCAACAGCAAAAAACCGCGCAGGCGCTGATCGCGCAACTGCGCACGGCGCACGCCGCGGGCGTCATGCGGGACAATGGCTTGACGCCGATCGCGGCGTAGGCTCGCTCAGATGCCTAGCATCGCCAGCACCACGCAAAAACTTCATTTTCTCTGCGCGTCATTCGCGGCGATGCTCGCGCTCACATTGACTGCCGCAGTCGCCTATGCCGCCGACGCAGGCAACATCGCGGAAGGCCGTGAGCTGTTCATGCAAAAAGGCAATTGCCAGGGCTGCCACGGCTGGGCAGGTGACGGGCGCAAGACCGACAACCAGATGCCCGATGGCGCGAATCTGCGCGAGAGCGTGATCGACCGCGACATCGTGATCCTCACCATCAAGTGCGGTCGGCCCGGCAGAAGCATGCCGGCCTATGATCGTTTCGCCTATGGCGGCGACGGCCGTTGCTACGGCATGAAAGAGGCCGACCTGAAAAACAATCCGCTGCCTGATCCACCCGCGACGTTGCAAATGCGCGAGATCGAGCGCATTGCCGATTTTTTATTTGCGCGTGTGATTAAGCAGGGGACAATGACGCAGGGGAGGTGTGTCGAGTTCTGGGGCGCGGACGTAGCGGCTTGCAGCGAGTTTACGAAGTAGCCACCAGACCACTAAAACGTCCTGCCCGTCATTCCCGCGCAGGATTCAGTGTGGAAACAAGAGTTCGAAAAGCTGGTTGGTCTTTGGTGTCAGGTTCTTTGGGTCAGGTCGAAGCACTTCCGCTTCGGGTACCAGCAATTTTGCATAGACCGCCTGATAAACGCGCTTCACGACACCAGGCGCGACGACTTCCCGGTCGTACCCCGGCATAAAACCCAATAGCCGATAACCGGCACGTTCAAAAACCCGTTGCAGATGGGAAATCTTCAGGGTCACCATCACATACAGGAACGCCGCGCCCATCGCTCGCCCAACGTTCTCGAATCCCATCGTCACCATGCCGGACACATTGGCGCCGCGATGCGCCGACGCCAAGACGATGAGCCGGCCGTAAATTGCCAACGAGTCCTCTTCCCGTTCAACCGACCACATGCCAGCCAGTTCATCGTTGTATCTAATCTGGACAACCCAAATGTCCTTTTCGGCCGTACCGTCGAGACATACCCTGTTGCGATAGAAGTCTTCGCGCAGGTAACAACTGTTCGCGCCGACCGCAATATCCGGATGCCAAATATTGAGCGCCGCGATGAGAGGCGCCACGTGCTCGCGATTTATCCGTTCCCAACGGTAGCCCTCCGGCAACGGCATCAGCTTCACGAGTTCATCGAAAGTGGGCCATTTCATGTTCCACCCCGCGTGACGGCTTGCGCGATTGCCGCGGGCGGGTCCGGGAACAACGCGTCAAACAATGCCCTTGCCTGTGGCGTCAAATTATTCGGATCGGGACGTAGCAGCTCCTCCTCGGACACCAGCACTTTGCAATAGACCCCTTCAAACACGCGCTTGATGACACCGGGCGCGACTTCCTCGCGGTCGTAGCCGCAAGTAAACCCGATAAGCTGCCACCCGGCACTTTCGAGCGCGCGCTGCATGTGCGGGATCTTCAGCGTGGCCAGGCCATAAAGGAATTCCGCGCCCATCGCCCGCCCGGCAAGCTCCGCAAGCGGCATCACCGCCGAGGCCAGTTTCGCGGCCCGATGCGCGGGAGCAACAATGACCAATCGGCCATATATCGACAACGTATCGGGTACTTGCTCCCAAGACCACATACCAGCCAGTTCGTCGCGGCGCTTGAACAAACCCACGAAGATATCCTTATGCGCTTCGTCGCCCAGAAACACGTTGCTGGTATAGAAATCTTCACGCAGGTAACAGCTGCCCCCGCCGACGGCAATGTCGGGATGCCAACGCGTGATGCCGGCTATGAGTGCGGGAATCTCCGGGCGTGCCAGCATTTCGTAGCGATAGCCGTCGGGCAGCGGCGCCATTGCCGACATCTCGTTAATTGTTGGCCACTTCATTTTCGCGCTCCGTGCTGCGATGAAAGGTACGAATGGCAGAGCCTACCCACGCTACGCTTGCTGAAAAAATAGCGGCGGTCGTCATCAATTCAGCGCAAACACAAACAAGTAGCTCGAATTCTCCAGCTTGTCGAATTTCACCGGATGCAGATGGCGTCCGCTGGATTGCACCGCGAGATATTGCTTGGGCCCGATGGCGTAGGTCACCGGCGCGCCTTTTAACGGCGTGCCCACATTGAAGCGCCATAGTTCCTCCAGCGTTTCGTCGTTGTAGGCCACGATCCAGCCGTCCTGCAACGCGGTGAACACCACGCCGCCCGCGGTGACGGTAGCGCCCGAGCGAATTTCGATTTCGGTTACGGCTTTCGCCAGCACCTTGTGATTGTTGGTGTCGAACGCCGTCACCGCGCCGTAATACAAATCGCTGGTGTATTTACGCGCGAGTGCGCTGGCGCGATCCGGGCCGCCACCGTCAGGCTTGAATTTGAATTCCCCGCCGGTCTGCGAGAAACAGCCTTCCGTGCCCACACCATAGGCAATGCCCTTGACCGGATTGTATGCCGTGGGTTGATGCGCCACGCCACCGTGCCACGTCGGGCACGCGCGCTTCATGCCGTCGCCGCGCATGGCGCGCGCCTCGCGGTTATAGATCTGCACGTCGCGCTTGGGATCGTAATCGAGCGGACGGCCCGTATTGGGATCATGACCCTTAGTCCAGTTCAGGTCGTTCACGTACTGCGTGCCCTTGATGAACTTGCCGGTGGCGCGATCCAGCGTGTAATAAAAACCGTTGCGGCCGAAGTGGCCGATGACTTTGCGGCGCTGGCCGTTGACGGTGGATTCATAAAGCATGTGGATGCCGTTTTCATCGTAGTCCCACGCGTCGTTCGGCGTGTACTGAAAATGCCAAGCGGGCTTGCCGGTGTTGATATCCAGCGCAATCACCGAATCGGTATACAGGTTGTCGCCGGGCCGCGCTTCCGCGTCGTAAATCGGATACGGATTGCCGGTGCCGACGATGTAACGCTTGGTTTCAGGGTCATACGATCCCGTCTGCCAGATGCCGCCACCGCCGGTTTTCCAAGCGTTGTTTTTGTCCTTCCAGGTTTCGCTGCCGGGGTCGCCGGGTTTGGGCGCCACATACCAGCGCCACAACTCGTTGCCGGTGCGCACATCGAGCGCGGCTACCCAGCTGCGCGTGCCGCCGTCGTCCGCGCCATTCTGAATCAGCACTTTGCCATCGGCCACCAAGGGCGCGGTGAGAAAGCGCTCCTGCAGGCCGAACTCGTTCTTGGTCATGATCATCTTGTCCCACACGATTTCGCCCTTATCGCGCTGGATCGCAATCACCCGTCCGTCCGGCAAGTTGGCAATGATCAAATCCTCCCACAGCGCGATGCCGCGCGTGCGCGACGCGTTGCCCTGCTTGGTCACACCGGGATCGGTGATCCACACGAATTCGCCTTTGTTCGGCGTGCGCGCATCGATTTTGTAGATCGTGCCCCAGCCGTCGGTGGTGTACATGAAGCCGTTGTCGATCAGCGGATTCACTTCATTCTCCGGCCCGTTGGCGCCCACACCTGCCATGCCGCCCAGCGCCATCGCCCACACCATGCGCAAATCCTTGACGTTGTCGCGGTTGATTTGCGTGAGCTTGGAGTAGCGCGTGGAGGCGTAATCGCCGTTCATCAACAACCAGTTTTGCGGCTCATTGTGGGCGTTGACCAAACGATCACCGTTGACGGTGAGTTTGTACTGCGCGGCGACCGGTACAACGATGACGATCAACGCACCGGCAACGCGATACCGGCAAGCTTCAACAATCGGCGGATCAAATTCGACATGACGAGTTCTCCCTGCAAAGACCATCGTGGAATTTTTGATTTTTCGTATCTATTCAGCGTGAATGATAAGAGCGCCTGTGCGTCTCAAAGAAACCCCCTTGTATAACAGGCTACACAACCGCAAAGGCCACGGCAAGCTGAAGCAAGCGCAGCCGATGCAAGGAGGGCCAAGCGATATTTGCGCAGCGTGCCTGCCCATACCACCCGCTTGCGCATCGACCATAGCGGTCGTGCCGCGGCCACACCCTGCGACCGGCCGTAGCCTGCAAAATGCGTGGCATGGATTACGGTTGATTTCGTTTGAGGCTACGCTTGCCGATAGCGTCGCTTTTCACGCCGTTTTAACTGCGTTGAATTTGCGGGGATTTCTTGTAAGTATTTGTTTTTATGATGGAGTTTATGAGGATATTTTGGAATGTTATCCATCGCACCGGGTTGTTCACCGGCGTTTTCTATGATTAAAACTAGTTCGACCGCTCAAAGATACGACGCTCGCCGCGAACCTGTATAACTGCACATTCCTCGGAGGGAACAACATATAGGGCAACTGAAACGGTATTCACAACGTGCCGCGAAGCGCTCGAACGCGTTCAGACGTTTGATCCGGAGACCCTAGCAGCCTGTCGGACTTGACCTGAATAATCGATGAGCCGACGAACTTAGAAGGGGCTTGCGCGTCGTTTTATGCATTATTGATATTATTTATCCA
>JAYVQD010000502.1:0-4024 GCA_043777275.1 Nitrosomonadales bacterium | reverse complement strand
CTTCGCCGGCCTCGCGCCGGTAGCCGCGTTTGAACAGCGGCTCGCCCGAAGTGTCGAGATACAGCGTGAGATCGGTGGCGGTCAGGAACGCATGTACGCGCACATCCGGCGCGTGCGTGTCGATGCTGGGCCGCTGGCCGCAACTGGCACGATGGGCGCGAAACACATCGCAGATCGCGTCTTTGATGCGCAGCGTGATGAAGTCGAGACTTTTTACCGGCGCTTTGATGGCCGATACATTCACGCGCAGCGTGCGATCGACGCTGAACCACGCCGGCCAGTCGAGTTGATGCGTGGCGTCGTAAATGTCCTGATCCGCATTGGCGGCACGGTAGCGCGCCAGCCCCACGCGCCACAATATGCGGCTGGCTACGCGGCTGTGCAGATTAGCGGCGTAGCCCAGCGTGAAAGCGCCCGAAAAATGCACGCCGCCATCCACCGCTTTGACGTGGGGTGCGGCCAGTGCCAGCAGCTCCTTGGCGAGCACCTGTTCCAGCCCGCGCGGACAACTGGCAAAAAAATGGGCGTCGTTATTCATCGTCGGATGACGAACGGTTTACAGGTCAACGTAGACTTCAAACAGGACGCGCTGCCACGGATTGCTTGCCTGCGTGAGTTTGACGATGCGCGCTTTGACCGGCGCGCCGCGATCCATCTGCCGCGCGACATTGCTGTTTTCGCGGCGCGGAATGTAGCCAAGACGACTGCCGTTCCATTCGATGCGCACGGCGTTGGCGTCGTGCGGATTGTCGCGTTCGCGCACCAGCGTCAGCGCGTCGCCCGGTTTCATCTCGTCCCAGCGCGTCTTGCCGTCGTAGAACTGGAAGCCCGCCAGCGGCGATTGCTGCACGATGATGCTGGCCTCGGCGCTGGCGGCGGCCGGTATCAACGCCAGCGACAGGGTGGCGAACAGGGTGGCGAACAGGGTGGCAATCAAGGCGCGCATGACATTAAAACGGTTTGACCACGGCAAGGATGACCACCAGCAACAGAATGATGACGGGAATTTCGTTAAACCAACGGTACCACACATGCGAACGCGTATTGCGGCCCTGCTCGAACTTCGCCAGCAAGCGCCCACAGGCATGGTGATAACCGATCAGCACAACGACCAGCGCGAGTTTGGTGTGCAGCCATCCGCCGCTGAAGCCGTAGCTCCACAGCCACACGCCGAATCCCAATGCAGGCACCGCCAACAGGGTCATAAAGCGATAGAGTTTGCGCGCCATCGTCAGCAGACGCGCATTCGCTGCGGTTTCTGTTTCCATCGCCAGGTTGACCAGGATGCGCGGCAAATAGAACAGCCCCGCGAACCACGCGGTGACGAATACGATGTGCAGCGCCTTAATTACGTTTTGGTCCATAACATATTGATTTTACTTAAGAATTCGTTTTCTGAGGAAGTGCCGCGCAACGCCATAGCTTACACCGGCATAAAGCGCCAGTACCAGCACATGCAGCCAAACCTGCGCGGGCATCGTACCCAGCAGCAGCGGGCGCGATAGCGCCACCGCGTGTGTAAGCGGCAGCGCTTGCGCCACAGCCTGCGCGAACACGGGCAATTGTTCCAGCGGGTAAAACACCCCGCACAGCAACATCATCGGCGTAATCGCCAGCGTGAAGTAGTACATGAAAAAATCGTAGCTCGGCGACAGCGCGGTGATGATAAGACCCAGCGCCGAGAACACCAGCCCGGTGAGCAGAATCACCGGCACGATCCACAGCGCCAGCGCCGAACCCACCACGCCCAACGCCGCAGCCACCAGCAGCACCGCGCAGCCGGATAAAACGCTTTTGCTCGCGGCCCACACCCATTCGCCTAACACCACGTCGTCCAGCGACACCGGCGCATTGATGATGGCGTCCCAGGTGCGCTGCACCTGCATGCGCGAAAACGCCGAATACATGGCCTCGAACGACGCGGTGAACATGGTGGACGAACACACCACGCCGCCGGCCAGAAATGCCACGTAACTCACGCCCTGCATCTGCGGCAGCATACTGCCCAGACCGTAACCCAGCCCCAGCATGTAGAGCAGCGGGTCCGCCAGATTGCCCAGCATCGAGGGGATGGCGAGCTTGCGCCACACCAGCAGGTTACGCCGCCACACGTGGAGGAAGCGCAGGTTAATCACGCAGTTCCCGCCCGGTCAGTTTGAGAAACACATCTTCAAGATTCGCGCGGCGATGCAGATAACGCAAATCGTGATTTCCGTGACGCGCGCCGTGCTCACTTTGATTGGCGAGATTGGCCACCAGCGCATGCGCGTCCCGCGCATAGCAGAACACGGTCTCGCCGTGTGTTTCGCAGCGCTCGGCGAGTTGCTTGCCGGTGGATTCCGCCCAGCTTTCCGCACCATCGCCATAGACTTCGACCACTTCCGGCTCGATATGTGCCGCGATCAATTCGCGCGGCGTGCCGATGCAGATGATGCGTCCGTGATCCATGATGGCGAGGCGGTGGCACAGGCGCTCGGCTTCGTCCATGAAATGCGTGGTGAGCAGCAGCGTCTTGCCGCGCAGCATGAGTTGCCGCAGCCGCTCCCAGATCACATGCCGCGCCTGCGGATCAAGGCCAGTGGTCGGCTCGTCCAGAAACAGCAAATCAGGGTCGTTAATCAGTGCGCGTGCCAGTGTCAGCCGCCGCTTCATGCCGCCGGACAAGGTTTGAATGCGCGCGTCGGCGCGCGTGGTCAGCTCCGCGTAGTCGAGCAGTTCGGGAATGCGTTGCTCCACCGCGCTGCGGGTCATGCCGAAGTAGCGTCCGTACACGCGCAGGTTTTCACGCACGGTGAAATCAGGGTCGAGATTGTCGAGTTGCGGCACCACGCCCACGCGGCTACGCGCCTCGCGCGCATGGGTGGCCACGTCCTGATCCAGCAGCGCAATGCGACCGCTGTCAGGCTGGGTAAGGCCCAGCACTAGGCGCAGCGTGGTGGTTTTGCCGGCGCCGTTGGGGCCGAGCAGGCCGAAGCACTCGCCGGGCGCCAGCTCGAAATCAATACCGGCGACGACCTCGCGGCCCTCGTAGGATTTGCGTAAACCGTTGACCGCAAGCAGCGTCATGCGCACCAGCGCGTAACGATTTGCGCCAGCAAAGGCAAGCGGCCATGAAAAAAATGCTCACCGCCGGGCACCACGACTACCGGCAGATTTTGCGGACGCGCCCAGTCGAGCACGGCAGCCAGCGGCACCACGTCGTCGTGTTCACCGTGAACAATCAACGTGTTTTCAGGAACGCTTTCAGCCGCATCTCCACGAATGCGATTGACTGCGGGGCCGACCAGCACCATGCGCTCACAGGCGATCCGCTTGGCGACGCGCGTCTGCACGAAGCTGCCGAACGAAAACCCCGCCAGCAGCAGCGTGCGCGTTTCAAAACGCGCCATCGCGTACTCCGCCACCGCGATCAGATCGTCGGTTTCCCCGATGCCTTGGTCGTGTACGCCTTCGGTGTTGCCGACGCCGCGAAAATTCGACCGCACCGCGACGTAGCCCAGGCCCGCCAACGTGCGCGCCAGCGTGGTGACGACTTTGTTGTCTTTAGTGCCGCCCTGCAACGGGTTCGGGTGCGCGATCAGCGCGATGCCGCGCCGGGGCGCGCCGGGTTTGCCGCCTTCGTGGATATCGGTTTCGATGCTGCCCGCGGGGCCGGGGATCAGCACGCGTTCGGCAGTGGCAGGCATTCAGATTTTCAATCGCTCGACCACGCGGCCATTGACCAGATGTTCGTGCACGATTTCATCCACGTCGTCCTGATCGACGTAGGTGTACCAGATTTCTTCCGGGTAAATCACCATCACCGGGCCCTCGTCGCAACGGTCGAGGCAACCGGCCATGTTGACGCGCACTTTGCCTTTGCCTGAGAGTTTCAGCGATTTGACTTTATCTTTTGCGTAGTCGCGAATTTTGCTCGCGCCATGGTTATTGCAGCAGTTCGCACCGGCGTCGCGCTGGTTGCAACAAAAGAAAACATGCCGTTCAAAATAACTCACGATGGCGATCCCCGAATTCAAGTGCTATG
>JAYVQD010000501.1:0-4032 GCA_043777275.1 Nitrosomonadales bacterium | reverse complement strand
TGAGTGTGGCCGATTTGCACTGGTATCAGCGCGCTTTCGCCGAACGGCGTTCGAGGATCACGAAGAACGTGATCGCGAACAGTCCGAGGGCCGCGAAGATCACCGGCGCACCGACCCCGAGCAACTGGGGCAGTTGCACCTTACCCATCGCCCAGACCGGGAGGATGGCCTGTGACACCCAATCGAAACTCAGCGCGTACAAAATGCCGCCGAGGATCATGCCAAATGCGCCGACGAGCGCATGCACGCTGCCCGCGCCGATGGCCGCAACCGCCGTGCCGGGGCAATAGCCGTAGAGCACCATGCCGATGCCAAACAGCCCTGAACCCAGCGTGATTGCGAGCAAATCGGCCGGCTTGATGTGAAACTTCGCGTAGCCCATCTGCACCAGCACGAAGACGCCGATGCCGCCGACAATGATCGCCGTCAGCATGACCTTGAGTACGGTGAAGTCCTTGAACAGGAACTGCCGGACGATAGTGTTGTAGTTGGCAACGCCGCCGCGATGCAGCAGCCAGCCGAAGGCAAAGCCGAAGACAACGGCTAAGATGAGTGAGGCTGTACCGGTAATGGGGAACATGGATGACTCTCCTGATCAGGGCGTTTTTGGGCGAAACATGATGAAGGCGGTGATGGTGCCGGTCGTGAACATGACGGCGAGGAACACCCAGCCGGTGAGCGCGAGCTGCAGGCCGCCGGAAATGCCATTCCCGCTGGTGCAGCCATTGGCGAGACGTGCGCCGTACATGATGATGATCCCGCCGATGAAGGCGACCACGTAGCGCCGGGCGGGCGACGGGCCGAAGCGCTCGGCCCAGAGCTGCGGAACGGTCTCGAGCCGCCAGGTGCCGGCGGCGAGCGACGAGCCGAGGCCGCCGAGCAGCGTGCCGGCCAGGAATAGCGTGCCGTAGTCGAGTTTGAAGGCGTTCTTTGCCCAGTACTTGTTGGCGGCAACCGCATCGGTGCCAACAAAGAGCGAGGCCACGCCGCCCGAGACTTGGGAGAGTGCCGTGGTGATGCCGAGCGGATTGTTGACGACGACAAACACGATCCAACTCAGGACACCGATGCCGATGCCGGTGAGATAGGGACCCCAGTTGATCCTCGTGGCCGTGGCCGACGCGGGCGTATGAATCGCGTTGATGGACATTGCTACCATGTGTACTCCAATTTATTAATCAGACTTTCTGGAGATCGGTGAGTATGCCGAGCTTTTTTTCAGGGCCTCAGCGACTTTCGCGAAGGCGGTATCGAACGGTGTCTTTAACTGCGTGCTGAACCCGTACAATGAATCGACGCCGTTTGAGTGGCGGAACGAGATGAGCCGCGTCACCATTACCTGTAAACAGGTTAACGTGCATGCGACAAATGTTTTTGAGGTAGATCAAGCGAAGACCATTTGCTTCTTTCGAAAATGAACAATGCCGCAAGGCCAAGCACCGGCGCGCTTCTCCAAGGCTATGCAATGAAGAGCCGCACCAGCGCTTGCGTCTGGGCGCAAGCCCCGCAAGGATCGGCTTGAAAGTGCGAATTACTTTTATTTACACAGCAGGGTCGCGTTGCATCCCTCTGCATCACCCTTGCACCCGAAAGTTGATCATCATGCCGCCGTCTTCGTGTTCAAGGTTATGGCAATGGAACAGGTAAGTCTGGTTACCGGGGAAGTCATGGGTAAAGTCGATCGCAATCCGCACCGTTTCGCCGGGCCAAACCAGTACCGTGTCCTTCCAGCCGAGATCGCTCACCGTTCGCCCTTTGCCAAAACGCGCCGACGCTGACAATTGGGTTGGGCTATTAAGCCGTTCGAGCACCTGAAACGAAAAGCCGTGCAGGTGCATCGGATGAGGCATGCCCATTGCAGGATTGCTGATGTTCCAGATTTCCACCGCGCCCCGCTGCACATCGAACGCGATTTCGTCCATGCGGAACGTGCGCCCGTTGATGAGGAAGCGCATATGCGCCATCGATAATTCGATCTTCCTCTCCATTGCGCCTTCGGTGCGAATCGCCATGACCTGCGACAGCGTTGGTGGTAGCTTGGCGACGAGACGTTCACCGGTTGTGACCGACAATTTCAACACGTTAAACGCCATGCCCAGCGGCAGTCGTGATGAGCTCATACCCCCCATCCGTCCCATGCCCGCACCCATTTGCATGCCTGCCATGCCACCCATGCCACCCATGCCGCCGGCGGCGCCTTCGTTTTCCATCGGATCGAACGCAAGGCTTTTGAGAAAAATATCTTCGCCCGGTTGCGCCTGTCCGACGTCAAACAGCACATCAAGGCGCTCTCCCGGCGCGAGAAACGCCTCGGACACCTTTTCTGGCCGCTCGATCAGGCCACCGTCAGTACCGATGACGGCGAAGTCCAGCCGCGTGCCGCCCTTGACGAAAGCGAGCCGGTAGATGCGCGCGTTAGAGCCATTGAGGATCCGTAAGCGGTAGGTACGCGGGGTGACATTCTGGACGGCGTTGGGGGTCAGGTTGGCCAGCACGATATCGCCCAGCCAGCTCATCATCGAATCATGCATATTCGGCTTGTACACCAGCTTTCCCTGCGCGTCGAAGCGCTTGTCCTGGATGACCAGGGGCAGGTCGGTAACGCCCAACTGCAGATCGAGCGCCTTACCCAGTCTGCGCTGGTCGTCGTCGTCCACCAGGAAGAAGCTTGCCAAGCCGTTGTAAGCCTGCTTGGCGGTCAATCCGTGCGCGTGCGTGTGATACCAGTAGGTGCCGCCACGGTTGCTCACTTTGAAGTCGTACTCGTAGCGACCGCCCGGCCCGATGGTGTTTACCGGATGACCGTCCATGTTCGCGGGTGTGTGCAGGCCGTGCCAGTGAATGATGGTCGGCTCCGGCAGCGCGTTATCCAGAGTAGCGGTGAAGCGCGCGCCGCGTTCTATGCGCAGGATCGGGTTTTGATACGACTTGCCCGCGTGTTCGGACTGGTACAACAGGAACGGTGATTCTCGACCGGGCATGAAGCTAAAACTTGCCGCAGTGGTGCGGATTTTTAGCGGCCCATTGACATCCAGCACGCCAAACGGGCCACTTGCCACGGGGACAAAAAGTTTTTGCTGAAAATTCTCCGCAGCGACCGGATCGAAAGGGTAGGCTCGATACTGTCCAGCGGCAAGCGCTTCGGCGCGGCGCGATCCGTAATACATCCAGCCGATGCCCGCGGCGCTTGCGACCGCTGCCGCGCCACCAAACTGAAGCCACTGTCTTCTTGTCAACATGTAATTCTCCAATGCAACATTGAAGCTTTCACGCCGAGCACGGCGAAATGCGCAGTGACGTTAAGTATTCGATTCGGTACTCCACACAGTTTTTGCGGAAAAACCGCATTGGTACGTCTGCACTGCACGCCATACCCTTTATGCAGGTTAGCGTGCGCGCGACAGTGGATGTTGAGGTAGATCAAACGAGGGCCATATCGCTTCGTTCGACAAATAATTTCGCGGTGCGCCAGATTCGTTCTCAGAAATTTCGATTGACGTCGCCGCTGACGCAAGCCGAAAACTATTGCAATTCATTTTTATTAAATTAGATTGTTGATTTGCGATTTCGCTGATAGATGTCCTGTCGTGTCAGCGGCAGGTCTACCAATCCTTCACCCCGTTTTGCCGCGAGGATCTGATAGACGCCAATCGCGCCATTTTCAAACTGCACCGCGCAGCCAGCCATATACAGTCGCCAAACGCGATACTTCGCTTCGCTCACAAGGTCAAGCGCTTCCTTCTGCCGCGCTTCCAGCCGACTTACCCAGTGTCGCAATGTCAGCGCGTAGTGCGGGCGCAATGCCTCGACATCGGCTATCTCGAAGCCAGTCCGTTCCATCTCGCGCTGCACGTTGCTCACGCTGTCGAGTTCGCCATCGGGAAAAACGTAGCGATGTATGAATTCCGTGCCGACGGTGTTATGTCTGCCTGTTTCGTTGTCTGTGATCCCGTGATTGAGAAACAGGCCGCCTGGCTTGAGGACGCGGTCTACGGCACGGAAATAGGCCGGTAAGTTTTTGAGTCCGACGTG
>JAYVQD010000500.1:0-15926 GCA_043777275.1 Nitrosomonadales bacterium | reverse complement strand
GCCTTGGCCTCGCGTACGGCGGTTTCAGTTATACGAAACAAACTACCGGCGTGAAGCTGGGTCCGATAGAACTCAAGGTGCAGGAGCGGGAAACGATAAGCGTTCCGCTGATTATCAGCGCGGGCGCCATTGCACTCGGGGTGTTTTTGCTCGTCGCGGTTGGACGCAAATGACGGGCAACCACACCGCGTGGTAGTGGAGCCCGGTCTATTCGGGTAATCGCAAGCCCATTGCCGCGGACACATAATTGATCGGGGCGTGGTCGGCTAAATTCCTGGAAAACACCGTGCCGGGCAGCAATGCGTAGCGCACGAAGTACCACGCCGCGCCTTTCAACCTGTCAGCGTTTACTTCATTCTCGCTCGGGGATCCTAAGAGCCGGCCGTTTCTATCGATGTACTGCGGCGAACCCGCATGCACATATCCCAGCGTCGCAGGCGGAACGCGGGTGACAAGATCGCAGCAATTGATGAATCGGGTGTGGCATGCCGCTTGCATGGCCTGCGCAAAGGCTGCGTCTCCGACACGGCATGAACCATACGTGTACAGATGAGCAGAAGGTATCCGGCTGGACAGCAGCGTGGCAAGGGCCGCTCCCAGGCTGTGTCCTGTGAGGAGGACACGCGTTGATGGCGCCAGCAACTCAAGGCAGGATTTTACGTGTGCCAGAATTCCGGTTTTTTGCAAAGCTGCGGCAAAACCCTCGTGAACTTTTCCCAACGGTCTGCCGGCATCGTCCGTCCAGGGTGTCAGGGCGACATTGGCATTGGTGAACAGGTCCGAAGCATCGTCAGGTTCGGTACCACGAAAAGCGACAACCGTTACATGGTCATCTTGATTGCTGGCAACAAAACCCTGAGTTCCACCCGTGGCGTACCCAAAAGCCATATTTTGGCTATAGCCCATTCGCCCCAAGTACAAGCGCAATCGAGTTTCATCCTTGACATAGGCAAGGCGTGACATCTCGGCACATAAGGCGGCGTGGTCTCGAATAGGCCCAAACCGAAAAAAATCATCCGCTTCACCAGGGTGATAAAGTGACTTTCGGCTTGCCGCATACGGGATGACAGCCATTAGCGCTTCTCAGCACCCTGCAATCTCATGGCAGCGCAATTGTTAACAGCGCTTATCGTATCAATACGTATCAATTACGCCGCCACGGCATATGCCCTACGTCATACTACGACGAACTCAGCGCGAGGGGGAAGCGGGCGGAACCACAATCACGGTGTCGCCACCGGTTCTGCCACGCTGCCCTTTCTCTCCAGTATCTCCGGTAGCGCCGGTGGCACCCGTGCCCCCCGTGGAGCCGGTCGCGCCAGTACTCCCGGTGGAGCCGGTTGCACCCGTATAGCCAGTGGACCCCTTATCTCCGGTCGATCCGGTCGATCCCGTCGAGCCGGTTGATCCTGGCGCTCCCGTGGGGCCAACTGGACCCGGGACCGGAACGGTAACCACAGCCGGCGGCGTCACAACGGTTGCCCGTTCGCATGCGCTTAACGCGAGGGCCATCGCGACTGCCGAAAACATAATTGAATATTTCATAGTAAATCCTTTTGATTGTTTGATAAAAGATCACTCATTTGAAGGCATTGGAGATGCCCCGGATGTGCAGTTCAAAAATAAGCGATATCCGCATACGGCTCTGTTCGCTAGCGCGCATAACCGCGTTTTATATGGCTTCACATCGCCAACACCCATCGGATTTCGATGCAATTCAACATCTTTGGTGTTATGTGCGTCGCCGTACAGAACACCGGATAGGGATGGCTGATAATTCCATCCTACCCGCCAGTTCTTCGAAGGTAATTGGCCGGTAGGGGCCCTCGGTTCATCCTCATGACCGGGAGCTTTTTTTCATTGTCCGAACGCGGCAAAGCCCTTGCGTCCCGCACCAGTTGAGCGCAGTCGGCATCTTTTCCCGGAGCGGGATCGATCAGCGGAATCAGTGCCAGCAGCGGATTGATGAATCCCAGCGCGAAGGCACCTAGCCCGCGCGCAGCGAGGCGCCCCTTGTCGACTTGAACATCCGGATCGGCAAACCTGCCGCGCATATAGATCGGACTGCGCAACGCCAGCGGGCTGGTGTTCTTCGTGCTCTAATAGCGCAACTACTATACAGCGTAAGCCTAACACCTGACGCGGATGTCGATTCCCATCACGCTCTACAAGTTCTTATTTTGCCTTAGCCACTCCCACGCGGCGTTCTCGGAAGTGGAGTCGAAGCGCTGCACCGACGCGCGGAGAAAATGGTTTGCAAGTTCAGGCATGGCAATCGCGAACGTGCCGTCAGCGATAACCGCAACGTTCTCAATGTTCTGATGATGCGACTTGACGAACTTCAGGTGGTATAGCAGAGCACCGAAGTCTTTCCAGCGGGAAAACGAATTTGCGCGTATCAATACGCTGCGCAGCTTGCCGTGTCGTTGCAGATACGCATCGACACAGTTTGCCAGCGTCTTGAAAACCGCCGCGTCCAGCGGTTCCTTGAGATTTAGCACCAATATCTCAGCGCGGTGTTGCAATTCGTGATTGAGCACTTAATATCCCTACCGAACAGGCGATTCTGATCACGCGGTTTGGGCAGGTGGCGTCCTCTCCCGTCCTGCTACTTGGTTTTTATTGTCGCTGGCTTTAGCGTTTGGTAAGTCACGATCGTTCGCAAAGTACCCCGCCCGGAAGCCCAAGCAATATTCATTAATGCCTACCATGACATAGATTGTGGGCACGGTGCCGCTCATACGCGCCAGGCGTCCTTCGTCAATCCCCTGTGCATGCGCTAGTGATCCGCTATTTTTTAGTTGTGCTGACATTTTATGTTTGCTTGTTATTGCGTTGTGTTGAGTCAAGCTTGTGAAAAAAATTCATCAATTTCAACTTTCGCTTGAATTGAAAAAACCCAGGGACATCAATTATGGAAATCTCAAAGACAAGAGCCCAAGTAATGCAACCGAAGATCGCTAAAATGAAGAAACCTGTCGTCCATGGCGCAATAGCCATGAACAGCATGACTCCGATTCCAACAAAGACCCACGCCAGAAGTAGTGTCCTTAATGACATTTTGATTGGATCAGCAAGGTGCGCACCGCGATTAATAGCGACTTTGGCCAAGAATTTCTGCGCATTTGAACCGTAGGGTACTTTTGTGAGAAGCTTCTGCTACTGTGACGCGCGAAGAGTAGAGATAAAGTGACGCGAATAGCCGAAAGGACGGTGGCCTAGTACAGCCCTGTACTCCATCAGACCCAGTGTATTTCCATCACACTCTTACGTATGTGCGATAACGTACAATAGGCCCCTCCACAAAGACAGGCCGGAATGCACTCCTGCCTGTCAGTTCTTCCTTCGAGGGTAATTGGCGGGTCGGGGTTCCCGGTACATCCTCATGGCCGGTGGCCTGTTTTTTTGTTGTCCGAACGCGGCAAAGCTCTTGCGTCCCGAACCAATTGTGTGCAGTCAGCATCTTTTCCCGGACCGGGATCGATCAGCGGAATCAGTGCCAGCAGCGGATTGATGAACCCCAGCGCAAGGGCACCTATCCCACGCGCGGCCATGCGTCCCTTGTCGACCTGAACATCGGGGTTCGCGAAGCTGCCACGAACATAAATCGGACTGCGCAGGGCGAGTGGACTGGTGTTCTTCGTTCTCTGATTAAGCGTCAAATCCAGCTTCTCCTGCGCCAGATCGATGGTGCCGGTGCCAACGATAGTGGTTACCGCCGTGTCAAAGATCAGTGCATCGGCATGCAGAGTGCCTGTCTTGACACTGAAGTCGGCTACTGCGCAACGTAACTTGACGAGCCTGTCGCCGGTCATCTTCAGTTCCAGTATTTCCCAAAGATGCAAGCCCACTTTTTCCATCATCAACTTGCTGATCTCACCTCCGGCGACGACCAACCCCACCTTGCCGTTAGAACTCGCCAGCATGCGTCCTACCGAGTTTCCGCTACCCGCGAGATCGAACTCGCCGTTGATCTGGCCTATGCTGTTTTTGTTCAACTCCACCGTCGGAAACAGTTGGGCAATGAGTATTTTTCGCGCTCGCACCTGGGCGCGCGCCTGAATTGGATTCTTGCGCCCATCCAGCGAAATCGCGGCGTTCAGTTGTCCGCCCGCTATACCGAAAGTCAGCGGATCGAGTTTCAACACGGAATCTCGCAGACTCAAATGGGTCACCAGGTTTTCCAGCGGCAGCTCTTTGGCATGGCGGATGGTCTTGGCGCTCAACTTGACTTCCGCATCCACGCTGCCCCAGCGGTCGGTCTTGAACGGCAGGTCGGGCAGCACACGTGCTTGCGCAGGCGTCGGTGCGGCTGCCTGAGTCAGCGGGGGCGCAGCGTTTTTGGCGGCTTGCACGGCACCGGGTTTTGCGCCGATCAAAGGTCCCAGGTCGGCCAAATCAAGCAACTTGGAAACCAGATCGGCTTTCATGGCCGGGCGCTTGCCACCGGTGTCAATCTGCAACGCACCGGCGATGTCGCTGTCGCCAATGCGGCCCGAGAATTTCTCGTAACGCCACGTACTTCCACTGTGCTGCAGGTGGCCCTCGGTGGTGTAGGCGCGTGTCGCCGGAAAGGCGATACCGAGCAACGGAAAGAGCTGATCGAGGCTGCCCCCACTCAACGTAAGACGCATGTCCATCGCTGCAAATTTGAGCAGACTGGTGACGGTGCCGTCCGCACGCACGCGGGTTTGGCCGATGGTCGCATCAACTTTTAGCGGATACGGGGCGCTTTCGTCGCGCATGGCGAGCACCGGGCCGCCGCTGCCACGCGCTTTGAGCGCAAGGCCCTTGTATTGGCCTTGGGCACTGTACGTTAGTCCTGAGCCGGTGGCAGCACCCGGCTGAATGTTTATGGTCGAGAGTTCCGAACGGATGCTGGTCTTCTGCCGCGTATCGTCGTAGCCAAGCTTTCCATTGTCGAGCGTCAGGCGGTCAATGCGGATACGCGCGTCTTCGTCCTGCTGGTTGAGGTCAAGCAACCAATTCTTTCGCCCGTCCGCGCCTTGCTCCAGAAACACCGCAGGACGTTCGAGCCGCACTTCGGGAAGCACAATGTTTTTGCGCAGCAGTTGCGGCAAATCGATAACGATTTCCACGGCATCAGCAGCGACCATCTGTTTTTCTTTGGCCCACGCCGGGTTCGCGAACGTTATCGCACCGGTGTGAACATGCGGCAACGGCCAGCCGAATGTCACCTTGAGGTCTCCACCGATGACCAGTACGCGACCGGTTTTTTCCAGGGTCATGCGCTCTATCGGAGCGCGTAGCCAGTTCCAGCCGAAGATGGCGATAAAAAGAACGGCCAGTATGACCGGCGCAAGAATAATGCCGGCGATCCATTTGAGCGAACGGGACATCTGACGACAGCGAGGCGCTTCGATTAACCCACCGGCGCAACGCCGGGGGCAGGTTCGTTCGCGTTACTGTCCTACCTTCCAATAAAGATCAACACGATTCCACGCCGCGCGCGCCGCCGGTCCGACGTCCAGCCAGTCGGGGTCGAGTTCAGTTTTGGTACGATTGTAGTTGGCTTTCAATTCGGGCTCCGCCTCGTCGAAGGTGCGGCCATCTTCACGCACACGACCCTCCCAGCCGGCGCGAAAACCGGCTGCGAAATATTCATAAGGCTTGCCATTCACGTAGTAAGGCTCGTGCGTGTAGGTTTCTTTCCAATAACTTTCTTCAGCCGTCGGGTTGACGGCTTCGGCCGCGCCCTTGCCCGCCAAGCCGCCCGTTACCGCGCCCACGACCGCGCCGATCACGACACCCAGCGGCCCGCCTACCGCCATGCCGATTGCTGCGCCGGCAACACCACCGGATGCCGCACCCGCACCCGTGCCCAAGGGGTGTGCCCCAGGCGTTCCGCTAAGGGGATCACGATTCAGATCCTCTTCATTGGCGATCACTTTTCTCGTAACGACGTCGGTCATTTCCATTCTCCTTCGGCGATTGCCGGACATTCAGATTCCGTGAGGCGTGAGGCGCACGTTAGCTCGCGCAACGAATTCAATCTGTGCGCTCTCGTACAGATCGAACAGCGCTGATGCCTTCGGCGCAAAACGTTAGAGAATCATCTACTGCACGGTTCAAGCCCATCGGCAGATAATGTCGCGTAACCGTAAGTATTTGTTTTTAAACGATAATTTATCTAACGCGCAGCAGCACTGACGCGCCAGATAATGTTGCCTACATCATCTGCCACCAGCAGCGCCCCTGATTTATCAAGCGCGACACCCACCGGCCGGCCCAGCGCACGGCCCTTTGCATCCAGAAAACCCGTCAGCACATCGACTACCGGCTCGGCGGTCGGCTTGCCGTTGCTGAACGGCACGAAGATTACCTTGTAGCCGCTGTGCGGTTTGCGATTCCACGAGCCGTGCTGCCCAACGAACATGCCGCGCTGAAACTGCGCCGGCAAACTGGCACCTTGCGCGGAGGCCAAGCCCAGCGACGCGGTGTGCGGCCCCAATGCATAATCGGGCACGATGGCGCCGGCAACCAAGTCCGGTCGCGGCGGCTTAACGCGCACATCAACGTGCTGTCCGAAGTAACTATACGGCCAGCCGTAAAAGCCGCCGTCACGCACCGACGTCATGTAGTCCGGCACCAGATCGCTGCCCAATTCATCGCGCTCGTTCACGGATGTCCACAGCGCGCCGCTGTCGGGCTCCCACGCCATCCCGTTCGGGTTGCGCAACCCCGATGCAAAAATGCGTTTGTTCCGGGTTTTAATATCCCACTCCCAGATAGCGGCGCGCCCTTCTTCTTTGTCGATGCCGTTTTCCGCCACGTTGCTGTTGGAACCGACGGTCACGTAAAGCCGCGCGCCGTCCTGACTGGCAATCAGATTTTTAGTCCAATGATGATTGAGCGGCCCCGCCGGAAGATCCATCACCTTCACGCCCGGCGTCGTGATGCGGGTTGCGCCGGGTGGGTACGTGTAGCGCATCACGGCGTCGGTGTTCGCGACGAAAAACGTGTCACCCACCAGCGCCATCCCGAACGGTGAATTCAACCCATCGAGGAATACCGATTTAGCGTCGGCAACGCCGTCGCCGTTGAGATCACGCAGCAGTGAAATGCGATTCGCGCTGGGCACACCGGCCCCCGCCTTGCGCATCACCATTTTCATGATCCAGTTTTTGATGCCGCCAATGATGCCTTTCGTATCCTCGGGTTTGGGCGGTGCATTGGTCTCAGCGACTAAAACATCACCGTTAGGCAACACCATTATCCATCGCGGATGATCCAAGCCTTCGGCAAACCGTGTGACGACCGTTCCCGGCGCAGCGATGGGCTTGCCGTCAGCAGGCCACCCCTTGGCTGGTGCAATATTCACCACCGGAATCAATGACCGCTCCGGTTGCGGGAGCACCGGATTTGCGCCGATGCCCGCTGCCACCGGTAATTGCGCCACACCGCCACATGCCGTCAGTCCGGCAACAGCGAGCGCAAGCAGAAAACCATTCATGATGTGATGGATATGCATGGCACAAAGCTCAGTACAACGTTGCATCAATTCTCGTCTTTCGCAGCGAGAAACACTTTACGTTACCTTACGACAGACAACTGACCCGCCGCGCCTCGCAGGCGCGCGGATCAGCGGTGTGTAAACCGCTATTAGCGGCGCGTAGGATCGTTGGGGCGTCTGTCCTGCTTATTGGGCACGCCGTCGCCGTCCCTGTCCCAACGCTGGCCTCGATAGTTCCAGCCTCCGCCGCCGTCGCGCTCGACCCACCGCGGCTGATAGTACGAATAGCCGGAGCGCTCGGCCTGCCAATTGCCGGCGATCCAGACGTGCCGGTTGCCTTGCCATTGCCAATGACCGCCCGACCAGACGTAGCCGGCGCGCGGCTCGGGAACGACCTCATAGCGGGGTGTCGGTGGACCATAGTTCAACTGAATTTCAACCTGCGCCATACTCGAGAGCGGCGTGACCACTGCACCGATAGTTCCCACTACAAATAACGCGGATACCAAGACTTTTTTCGTAAACATATTGCAACTCCTGAACGCCATCGAAGTGGATTGCAACGGTGTGGCTTGACGGCAAACAGCCCTGCCGTGATTAACGCACTGCCGAGCCATTGAAACCCAGCGCGTGCAATTTCTTTACCAGCGCAGCCTGACGAAAGCCACTCCTAGCTAACCCGCATAGTGCGCGGATATTTATTTCCGCTCTGTGCGGTAGGGCACGTTGCGCGGCGTCATACTGCACTGCGGGCGTCGCGCGTGTTCAACGCTGCTGCCGTCTCGCGCGCGCCTTATTCCCATCGGAACGCAGAATGTCGTTACTGCTGACATTGAACGTATAGTCCCGGTACGATGTCCAGCGGCCATCGCCGACCATCGGCCTTTGCGCGCCTATCGGCCCGGTCGCGCCTTGCGAACCTGCCGCACCGGTAGCGCCCGCCGGGCCACTGTAGCCCGCCATCTCTTTGCTCGTGCGCTATCTGCTGCCCTGCAAAATGCCCCATACAAAAATCGGAAAATAGAAATCTTCTCTTTGCGGAAAACGTGACGGCAAGGCGCCCTGCTGATTCTTGTCCGTCATTAACTGGATCAGTCCCTCCAGTCCGCCATCGCGGACTTTTCCGGCAAAGATTTCGCGATACGCCGAAATCAGGCTGATGCCATCGATCTTGATGTCGTAGACCTTCCAGCCCGCCGCCGTCCTTTCCATCTCGTAATTCATGAGTATCGGCGCCATCCCGGACTGCTTCACTACGGTTCTATTACTCCGGCACGTCAATATGGCGTAGTTTCAAGATGCGGCTCACAGTGCATTTTGTGGAGCGGAGTACGCCATATTTACCCGTCTGGGTAATAACAGTGACGGCGGTGTCAGCGTAGGCCACACGAAGCGGCTTGAACTCGATGATCTGGTCGCGGTAACGCGACAGCGACGCAGCATAATCATGTACCAGCAAAAGCGTGAATTCCGTGGTGAGCGCCTTCTGTTGCGCAGGAGTAGCCAGGCGCCAATGTCGCGCTACGGCGATCTGTGTCATGCGAGTGAAATCAAACAGCGGCAGCATTCTCGCTTCGAGCAATTCGGCGATCTTCGCCGGGTCTGCGCTCTGCATCGTTTCGTCTTGCCGGATCACAGCAACTACATCCCGAGTGACGGACTTCAGTAGCGCGTCCGGCGCGGCATCCGGCGCAACAGAATGCGGCACAGCAAACAGTGCGGCGAGTATGAGCACGACGCTCAAACGTTGATATGGGAATGTCGCGAGAACCGCCATACGGTTTTTGCCCATTGAAATCATCCTCAGATAAATTCATTGCGCAGACAGTGACCCTGTTTTCGGGTGTTCGCTGGCGCACGAACGGAGAATAAAATCACGGGACCGACAGCCCCAAAAAAGGCAGCCCCCGGGCATCAATTGCCGCGGGGACTGGAACCCGCCAATCCTTCAGGGGAGGAAGCACCGATTGGCGAGAGTTGCTATGCTCTCACAGCCAGTCAAAGCTGATCTGTTCGTTACCGTACAGAAGGCGCCGATTTTCAAGCAGGCCGCTTCTTGACGGGCGACGGTCCGGTACTGCCGGTCTCGCCCTCCCATCTCTGCAAATCTGTCTGCTGCTGTATACGTTCAAGCCGCCGTGCATTCCGCTGAAAAGCGAAAACGGCAGCCACCGCCGCGCTACCGGTCACGGCCAGCGCAAGCATTAAATTTCTGTTTAAAATCATGACGTCCTCATTGGTTAGAGATTGCGAATCAGCGCCCGCTTCCGCGCACGAACAAGCTGATCCTGACTATTGCGTGCGCTGCCAGGGTTGGCCGACACGGTATAAACAGGGTTCCATTCGACCCTACACGCCCTGCGCAGCGCGTTATATCTTGCCCATCAGTAACAGGATCACCACAATCAGTAGCACCAATCCAACGCCGCCGCTGGGGCCATAACCCCAATTGCTGCTGTGACCCCATGTCGGGATCACGCCCACAAGTATCAGTATCAGCACAATCAAAAGAATCATTCCGAGGCTCATCGCAGATCTCCTTGTTTTGAGGTCATTCAGCATCACGCAAATTATTTCGCGCATTGATGCACGCGATACAGGCTAACCTGTGAATCTCACCCCCGTCCGTACGCTTTCGCACATTGGCAGGGAACCCGACAAAACGACGCCACTATCTCTGCGACGCGGACTCCTGCGGACCACGCATCGTCCACCCACCACCAAGCGCCTTGAACAGGCCAATCGAGGCTTGCAGGCGCGACAAGCGTATCTGCGCGAGCTGATCTTCGGCCTGGAACAAGGTGCGTTGCGCATCGAGTACCGTCAACAAATCGCCGACGCCTTCGCGATAGCGTATTTCCGATAACCGCAGCGCCACTCGCGCCTGTTCCAACACCTGCTGCTGCAAAAGCTCCTGTTCCGCCGTGCGGCTGCTGGCGGCCAGTGCGCTTTCGACATCGGCCAGTGCCGCGAGAATGGCCTTGCGGTAACTCTCCGTCAGTTTGTACTCGCGCGATGCCGCCACATCAACCTGACTGCGCAGGCGTCCGCCATCGAAAATCGTCTGCGCCAGCGCCGCGCCGAGCGCAAGGGTTGCGGTGGGCGCGCTCATAAAATTGAGCAGCACGTTGCTGGCGAGCCCTGCCGATCCGGTGAGCTGAATGCTGGGCAACAGCGCAGCACGCGCCGCAGTGACGTTGGCATTGGCTGCGGCAAGCTGCGCCTCAGCGCTGGCAAGATCGGGGCGGCGGTTCAGCAAATCCGCGGGTATTCCGGGCGCTACGCTCGGCACAGCCAAATCATTCAGCCTTAAACCCACCGTCGTATCCCCTGCGCGCAATCCCGCATTGAAGCCCTCGGGCGGTCTGCCCAGCAGCAACGCCAGCGCAAACAGTGTCTGCCGCTCTTGCAGCTCCAAAGGCGGAATGGCAGCGCGTTGCGCGAGTACCGCCCCCTGCTGGCGCGCGAGGTCGAGGGCGGAAGCCGCGCCATTGCGCACTCGCGCGTCAACTACGGCGAACACGCGATTGGCGATGACAAGGTTTTCGCGCGTTATCAATAGACGGCCTCGCAGCGACAGTACCTGGAAATACGCACTGGCGACGCCGGTCACCAATGTCAGCCGCACCGTCTCGAGATCAAAGCGGCTGGCACGCAGCGAAGACCGTGCCGCGCGCGCACCGGCTGCGTTGCGTTCCCACAGGTCGAGTTCATAGCTGGCGCTGAATGAGGCATTCGATCCGTCGCTGGCGCTCCATTCATCGCCATCCGGGCGAGTTTCACGGCGCGAGGTGCCGGCACCGAAGTTGATCTCCGGAAACAACGATGCGCCGGCAATCCGCACCTGGGATTCGGCCTGCCGTACGCGCTCCGCCGCGATCACCAGGTCGGGGTTGGCAGCCAGCGCAGCAGCGATCAGTGCCGATAGTTCTTCCGAGTTGAAACGCCGCCACCAGTCGGGCGCCGTCACGCCCCCGTCCGCGAGCGACGGCTCGGCCCACGCGGACGGCATGCCGGATGCGATGGCGGGAAGCTGCGGCGCCTTGTCGGTGATGGCGCAGGCGCCAAGGCCCAGCGCCAGCGCCGCTGCGGCAACCATCGATACGATACGGTAGCGCATCACGTAGCCAACGCGACAATCGGATCAACGCGCGCCGCCTTGCGCGCCGGCATGTAACCAAATAGGAGCCCGGTGGCAAAAGCACAGCCGAAGGCAAGCAGCACGGGGCCGATCGAATATTTAACCGGCGTGCCGAAATAGCCGATGATCGCCGCCGCACCCAGCCCGACCGCCACGCCGATGGCACCGCCGAGCAATGACACCACCAGCGCCTCGGTGAGAAACTGCTGGAGAATATTGCGCATGCGCGCGCCGGTAGCCATGCGGATGCTGATCTCGCGCGTGCGCTCGGTCACGCTCACCAGCATGATATTCATCACGCCGATGCCGCCCACCACCAGCGAGATCGCCGCGATGGATCCCAGCAAGATGGTCAGCGTGTCCTGTGTCTCGGTGGCGGTTTCCAGAATCGACGCCATGTTGCGTATCTGGAAATCCACGGTTTGATGGCGTGATTGCAACAACGCCGTCACTGCATCCTGCGTTTCATCAATGCGTTCCACATCGTCCACTGCCACGGTAATGTTGCGCAAAAAGCGCTGGCCGAACAGGCGCAGGCCGCCTGTCGTCAGCGGCACCAGCACCACGTCGTCCTGATCCTGCCCCTGCGGTGACGCCCCGCGCACCGCCATCAGGCCGATCACCTGAAACAGCACATTGTTGAGCACGATGTATTGCCCGACCGGATCAACGCCTTTTTGAAAAAGATTGTCTGCGACCGTCTGCCCCAGCGCCACCACCGACGTGTAACTCTTTACGTCCGCCGTAGAAAAAAATACACCCTTGCCCACCGGCCAATTGCGCGCCACGGGAAACGTCGCAGAGGTTCCCGTCGCCTGCGTCTGATAATCGGAATTGCCAAAGCGCGCTGTCACATTTCCACCCAATTCAGGTGCCGCCGCCAGCACGTTGGGCAGTGCGGCAATCATGTCCGCATCTTCCGGCACCAGGGAAGCCACGGCCCCGCCGATACCTCTGCGAGTGGGCGGGCCGGGGCGGAGCAGCAGCAGGTTCGTACCCATGGCGCTGATGCGGTCAAGCACAAGCTGCTTGGCGCCGTCGCCGATGGCAAGCATCGCGATCACCGAAGCCACGCCGATTACGATGCCCAGCAGCGTGAGCGCCGTGCGAAAAAGATTGGCGCGCAGCGCCCGCACTGCCGTTTTCGCCGCTTCGAACGCGCCGCCGACAAAAGAAGCGCCGCCTTCATTCGCCGACTGCCTGATTTCGGACACCGCAGAGCCGGACGACATTTGCGGACCGGGATCGCTCACGATGGAACCATCCCTGATTTCGATGATGCGCTTCGCCACGGCGGCAATCTCTTGCGCGTGCGTGATGAGAATCACGGTGTGTCCGCGGCTCGACAAATCCTGTAACAGCACCATCACTTCGACGCCGCTTTTGCTGTCGAGCGCGCCGGTGGGTTCGTCGGCCAGTACGATGCGGCCGCCGTTCATCAGCGCGCGCGCAATCGACACGCGCCGCTGCTGCCCGCCGGAAAGCTGGCTCGGCCGGTGCGCGAGGCGGTCACCCAGGCCGAGTGAGCCGAGCAGTTCCTTTGCACGCTTATCGCGTTCGGCGGGCGGCATCCCCGAATACACCGCTGGCACTTCGACATTCTCCAGCGCAGACACCGTGCCGATCAGGTTGTAGCTCTGAAACACAAAGCCGAATGCCTCGCGCCGCAAGCTCGCCAACTCGTCGCGCTCGAAGCCCGAGACATCTTCACCCATGAAGCGGTAGGTGCCACTGGTGGGCCGGTCAAGGCAGCCGATCATGTTCATCAGCGTGGACCTGCCCGATCCTGATGCCCCCATGATCGCCAGAAACTCGCCCGCGTAAATTTTCAGGCTGACGCCGTGCAGTACCTCAACATCCAACTCCCCGGTGTGGTACGTCTTGGTCACATCCACCAGTTCAATCAGCGGCTGGTCAGTCACCGCGCGCGTTGCAACTGAGGTCACGGGCGACCGCCGCCCTTCTGTGCATTCTGCGCATTCGGCGCCAGCGCGCTCGCGCTCTTCGTCGGCGCGGCAGCAGCCGGTGTCCTGGCGCCGATCACCACCTTGTCGCTGGGCTCAATACCGGACAGGATTTGCGCCGACACCCGATTCATCACACCGACTTTGACTTCGCGCTCCGTCACCTTGCCATCGGCGCCGAGCACGCTCACCAGCGCGCGTCCGTTGCCGAATTGACTGCGCGTATCGATGCCAGAGGCGCGCTCGCCGCCCCCTTTGCGCGCACCGCCAGCGCCCTTGGCGGATGCCGCGTCGGCTGCACGCGGCGCACGCGGCTGGCTTTCCGCCGCCACCGGATGCAGCGCAGCCAGCGGCACCAGCACCGCGTTCCGCGCACTCGACACGACAAAAAATACTTGCGCTGTCATCTGGGTCATCAACGCCTGCTTTGGATTTTCCACGTCGAACAACGCATCGTAGAGCACGACGTTATTCGCCACCGTGGGCGTGGACGGTATCTGGCGCAGCTTGCTGTAATAACGGCGGTTGTTGCCACCCAGCGTGGTGAAGTAAACGTCCATGCCGACATGGAGCTTGGGCACATCGGCCTCCGACACCTGCACCCGCACCGTCATTGTCGCCAGATTCGCGATACGCATCACCACCAGCGTCTGTTGATTGGCATTCAAGGTTTGCCCTTGCTTTGCCGCCTGCGACACCACAGTGCCCGCGATCGGCGCATGGATTTTGGTGTAACCCAGATTGGCCTCGTCACCGCGCAGGGTCGATTCGGTCTGCTTGACCTGTGCGCGGACGGCGTCAGCCTGTGCCAGTGCGGACTGCTGCGTCGCCTCGGCACTTTGCACGGCCTCGGCGGTGGTGGCGTTCTCGCGGTCAAGATTCTTCTGCCGCGTGAACTGAAGTTTGGCGAGTGCGACCTGCGCTTCCCGGTCAGCAAGCGTCGCCCGCTGGTTGAGCATCTGCGCGCGATCACCGTCCACTTTGGCCTGATATACCGAGGGGTCGATCTCGGCGAGAAGTTGCGCAGCCTTGACCACGTCGCCCACGTCGCCCACGTCGACCAGCAGCTTTTTCACTTGCCCCGAAACCTGCGTGCCGACATCGACAAATTCCTTGGGCTGGAGCGTGCCGGTGGCAGTGACGGTATCTTCGAGATTGCCGCGCTGCGCCACCGTGGTGATAAGACTGTCGACCGGATTGTCCTGCGCAAACCATGTCAGCCATGCATAGTAGCCGCCACCGGCAAGCAACCCGCACATGGCAATAACCAGCGCCCAACGCACCGCTCGCGCGGGGCAGGCCGGAGGGCAGCGCCTTGCTCCGCTACGCCCGCTGGAATAGGCGAAACCTTAGTCACGTTAGCGTTAGTTCAGCAGCGCAGGCCTGCGTGAGCGGCTTCGCTTACGCACACACGCAGCGCGATCAGATATCCGGTTGGCTCTTTTTCGCTTTTCCCGCACGACGCTGCGTTTGACGCGGTGCCGTCACTGGATGCGCCAACTCGCGCACCATTTCGCGGCTGGGCGTCGCATCAGTCTGCGCATTCAACGGAAATCGATGCAAATCCAGTGGTGTGTGCAGCGCACGTGCTTGAGCGGGGCTTTTGGGTTGTTTCATGATGGCCTCGATAGTTTCCGAACGTTGGTTGGCACATTCAATGGGTGCCACGATCTAAAAGTATTTGTGGCAGTCGTCTTCGCACGCGCCCCGTGTAGCCCGGACGCACGCCACTTTGACTTGAAGGACTGCCTCCTGCCACCGTGATAACTATCGACTCCGATGGCGGAGCAGTCTGTTCGCTGCCGCACACTCAACGCCATGGAATCTCTGCCTCAACTCGGAAAAAGATAACCGCGGAAGCGCAGTGACAACCACAGGCGAACCCAAACATTTCCGGCAAGGATTAGCTTATGTAATATAAACATTTGTTTTTAAACACTTTTTATATAAATTCATTGGAGTTCACGCAGCAGTACCTATCCGTGAAGTCCATGGAAGCGCTGCCGCTGGTGCGGCGGAATGCACCGCATCCCTCACCGCCCGCGCACAGAACAACGGCGCAACCCGGCCTACGAGCGATCGTCCACGCTTGCTTTGGAGCGCTCTGTACGCTAACGAACATATTTGCACGCGCTGCCACAGTAACCTTGCTGCCGGAGGTATGGAGAATGCTCACCCCTGCTGATGCAGCGCTGCGGACAGCAAACCAATGTGATGTTCTGGTGATCGGCGGCGGGCCGGGAGGCGCTGCGATAGCCGCCCTGCTGGCGCAGCGCGGACGCGATGTGGTATTGATCGAAAAAGCCCGGCACCCGCGTTTTCACATTGGTGAATCGCTGCTCCCCCT
>JAYVQD010000499.1:0-4049 GCA_043777275.1 Nitrosomonadales bacterium | reverse complement strand
AGTTGCAGCGTGATGTTCTCAAAATGCCGCCACCGATTGATTTTGATTGTTCTTATCCGCATTTATTTCCCTATTGTAATTGTGCGCGCTTCGAAGCGAGAATTGATCAGACTACTTGAGTCCATGCCCATCATCAATCGCCCAATCTATCCGTGGTTCGTTTTGTACGGCCTCGTGCCTGCATTCTGGCTGGCGTCAGCGTCGGCAATTGCAACCGCAGCCGAAACCTTCCCCACCCGCCCCATCCGCCTGATCTCGCCCTTCGCACCCGGCGGCGGCAATGACATTATTTCGCGCACGCTGGGCGCGGCAATTTCAAAGGGGCTGGGCCAATCCATCGTGGTGGACAATCGCCCCGGCGCGAATACCATCGTTGCGATGGAAATCCTGGCGCGCGCGACAGCGGATGGTTATACCTTGCTGACGACCAGCAGTTCGCAGGCGACCAACGCCACGCTCTACGCCAAGCTGCCGTACGATTCGATCAAGAGTTTCGCGCCGGTGTCGCGTATCGGTGTCAGTCCGCTGATTATCGCGGTCAATCCCGCGCTGCCGATCAAAAGCGTGAATGATCTGATCGCGGCGGCCAAGGCCAAACCGGGCGGCATCATGTATCCGTCGGCAGGCACCGGCAACTCGACGCATCTCGCCGGAGAATTGTTCGCGGTGATGGCAGGCGTGACATTGACGCACGTGCCGTACAAAGGCCTCGGTCCCGGTCTGCTGGATTTGATGGCCGGGCGCCTGCATGCGGTGTTCAGCACCGCGCCATCAGCCTTGCCTCACGTCAAAACGGGCCGGCTGCGCGCGCTGGCGGTGACCTCCAGCGCGCGTTCCGCGCTGGCGCCGGGTTTGCCCACGGTGGCGGAATCCGGCATCCCCGGCTACGACGCCAGCACGTGGTACGGCATCATCGCAACCGGCGGCACGCCGCGCCCGGTAATCGCGCGGCTCAATCACGAAATCACCACCGCGCTCGGCACGCCGGAATTGCGGGAACAACTGATGACGGCAGGCGCCGATCCCGCGCCGAACACGCCGGAGCAATTTTCTGCGCTGATTCAGGCCGAAATCGTCAAGTGGGCAAAGATCATCAAGCTGTCGGGGGCGAAAGCGGAATCGCAGTAACCTCGCACTGTAAGGCCGAAGTGCAACAACCGACGAAGCGGGTATCCACACCAGGGAGTCACCCATGATCACGCCCAAAGTGCGCCGTCAAACAGAATGGAAGCCGCTGTCCAAGGAAGCGTTCCGCGAACGTTTTTATGCGCGCTTTCAGGATCCGGCGTTTGATGCGTTAAAGCCCGAGCTGGAAAAAGTTTTTGAAACCGCATGGGACGGCTATATCGTCTATCGCAAGTCACCTAATCAGCAAGCGGCGGGCGCAGGCTTTGCGAACCCGCAGCAAAATCTGCCGGTGGAATGGCTGCACACCAAAAAAGAAATAGAAGCCGCTGAGCAGCGTCAGAAGCAACCTGGCTCGCCGTCGCGCATACTGATCGTCAACGGCTCCACGCGCAGCGAACACACCTGCCCCGGTGAAATTTCCAAAACACGCCGCTTGGCGCAATCGGTTGAGGAAACCATTTCCGCGATTCCCGGTTTCGAAGTGGATTTTCTGGATTTGTCCACACTGGCGGACGAGCCGCTGAAAGTGATTCATCCGTGCAAGGCCTGCGTGTCCACCGCGATGCCGCTGTGCCATTGGCCGTGCTCGTGCTACCCGAATCACGCGCTCGGACAGACCAACGACTGGATGGCGGAGATTTATCCGCGCTGGGTGGCGGCGCACGGCGTGTTTGTGTTGTGCCCGATACACTGGTATCAAACACCGGCGAGTCTCAAACTGATGATCGACCGGCTGGTGTGCGCCGACGGCGGCAACCCCGACCCGACTACGACCAAAGGCAAAAACCCGCTGCTGGCGAAAGAACTCGAACTTAACGGTTGGGATTATCCGAAGCACCTCGCGGGGCGCGCGTTCGCGGTGCTTGCGCATGGCGATGCGGCCGGCCCTGAGAATTTGCGGCGCATCTTGAGCGATTGGCTTACCGATCTGGGCATGATTCAGGCGGGCCCCGCTGCCGCCATCGACGCGTGGATCGGCTACTACCGGCCCTACGCCACGAGTCATGAAGACCTTGATAACGATCCCGATTTGTTTACGCAGGTAAAGAATGCGTCTCTGAGTCTTGCCACCATGGTGAATCAGATACGCAGCGGCGCGTATCAGGCGCCGAATGCGGGGCTGCATAATCCAAAGGAAAAGTAGACGGCCCTACGGCAATCGAATAATGACCTTGCCCAACAACTGATCCGTTTCAACATAGCGTTTCGCCTCGGGCAATTCATCAAAGCCAAACACGCGATCAATCACGGGTTTGATGTTGCCGTTAACGAACGCCGGATACAGCGCGGCCATGAATCCGCGCATCGCCTCGGCGCGCTGCGCCGGCTTGAGCGGCGCGTTGGAAATGCCCATCACGTGCAGGCGTTTGCCGTGCAGCGCTTCGAGATCAATCTCGGCTGTCATCTGGCCATCGACATAACCCACCACCACCTGCCGCCCGAAATCGGCGAGCGCGCGCTGGCAATCCGCGAACGCGCTGCCGCCCACCAGATTGACCGCGAGATTGACGCCACGTCCTTCTGTCAAACGCAAAACGTCGGGCGCAAAACCCGAACCGCGCGCTTGTATCGCGACATCCAGTCCCAGCGTTTGCAAGCGCGCGAGTTTTTCGGTGGAACTGGAAACGCCGATAACGGTCGCACCGAGGTATTTCGCGGCCTGAATCGCGGCTACACCTACGCCCGATGACGCGCCCGCGATCAGCACCGTTTCCCCTGCCTGCAACGCGCCGAATTGCACCAGCGCTTCGTACGCCGTGATAAACGCAATCGGTATCGCTGCGGCTTCTTCCCACGTGAGCCGTGCCGGCACGCGCGCCGCCAGCGCAGGATCAACGTTTACGAATTCCGCAAAGCAGCCGTGCGCACGGAACATCACCCGCTCGCCCACCTTGAATTCGCTAACGTCTTCACCCACGGCGCACACCTCGCCCGCGCCATCCACCCCCGCAGGGCGCCCGCCCTCGGCGCTGTGGCGGCTGATGCGTGCCAGCATGTCGCCGCGATTGATGGAGGTTGCTTTCATGCGCACCCGCATTTCACCGCGCGCTGGTTGCGGCATGGCTACGTCGCGCAGCTCAAGCTCAGTATGCGCGCTGGATTTTTTGATCCAGAAGGATTTCACGAACGGCGCGGCGCGTGTATCACTCGACCTTGATCCCGACATCCCTGATGATCTTCGCCCACACGCCAAATTCGCGCTTGATGAATGCACCGAATTCTTCAGGTGTATTGCCCACCGGCTCGGCGCCCAGCGCGATGATGCGATCACGCACTTCGGGGATGGCCATCGATTTGGCAATCGCCTGATGCAGCCGGTCGATCGCCACGCGTGGCGCGCCTGATGCGACCAGCGCGCCATTCCATTCGTTCGCTTCAAAGCCCGGCACTGCCGCTTCGGCGATGCTCGGCACTTCGGGCAGCGCGACGCTGCGCTTTAAGCTGCTGACGCCCAATGGGCGCAGCTTGCCGGTTTTGAAATGCTGGATCGACGAAGGAATGGTGGCGAACAGCAGCGCGGTTTCACCCGACAGCAGCGCAATCACCGCCGGGCCGCCACCTTTATACGGCACGTGCGTCATCTTGATGCCGGTCGCCGAGTTAAAGCGCTCGGTCGCCAGATGGTTGGCGCTAACGTTGCCCGCCGACGCGTAGTTCATCACGCCGGGTTGGGCCTTGGCCAGCGCGATCAAATCCTTCACCGATTTTGCAGGCACGGAAGGATGCACGGATAGCACCAGTGTCACCAGCGACATAAACGATACCGGAACCAAATCTTTTTCTGAATCAAACGGCATTTTGCGGATGAGGCTCGGGTTCGCGCAGAAGGTAACGTTGGCGATGCCGATGGTGTGGCCATCGGGCTGCGCCTTGGCGGCGAGATCCAGTCCGATGGTGGATGAGCCGCCGGGGCGATTTTC